>JBDLIY010000242.1:0-6315 GCA_039714635.1 Planctomycetota bacterium | reverse complement strand
AGCACATCAGCCTGGCTGAACTGCCGGACGTCGTCGTCCTGGCCCCGGCCACGGCGAACACGCTCGGCAAGATCGCCAACGGCATCGCCGACGAGATCGTCACCACGACCCTGCTCGCGGTGACGGTCCCGGTCCTCGTCGCCCCGGCGATGAACGTGCACATGTACGAGCACCCGGCGACGCAGGCGAACATCGCGAAGCTCCGCGGATTCGGCTACCGCTTCATCGAGCCCGGCGTCGGCTACCTCGCCTGCGGCGACACCGGGACCGGCCGGATGGCGGAGCCGGCGGAGATCCTCGAAGCGGTCACGGACACGCTCGCCGAGAAGGACGACGGGTGAGGGTCCTCGTCACGGCGGGCCCGACCCGCGAGGCGATCGACGACGTCCGTTTCCTCACCAGCGGCTCCACCGGCCGGATGGGAACAGAGATCGCGGCCGCCGCGCGCGACGCCGGCCATGACGTGACGCTGGTCCTCGGCCCCGTGCCCCTCTCCCCTCCCGACGGCGTGACGGTGGTTCCCGTCGTTTCCGCGCTGGACATGCACGACGCGGTGCTGGAGAGATTCGACGAGGTCGACGCGGTGGTGATGGTGGCCGCGGTGGCGGACTATCGGCCGGCCGAGCGGATCGAGGGGAAGCGCAAGAAGGCGGACGGCCCCTGGGACCTGCGCCTCGTGCGGAACCCGGACATCCTTTTCGAGCTGGGCCGCCGCCGGACGCACCAGTTTCTGGTCGGGTTCGCGCTGGAGGCTGCGAACGGCGAGGCGAACGCCCGCGCGAAGCTCTCGCGCAAGGGCTGCGACGCGATCGTGCTGGACGGCCCGGCGACGGTGGGCGCGGAGACCTCCGACTTCGCGATCCTGACGGCGGACGGCGGCATCGAGCGGCTGGCAGAAACAACCAAGGCGGACCTCGCGGTCCGCCTCGTCGGCCTCCTCGAATCCGGTAGTACGGAGGCGTAACCGTTTTTACCGGATTCGTCTCGTCCGCCGCCACATCGCCTTCTACCCCTTCAGCACATCCCGGCTGATCACCATTCGCTGGGCCTCGCTCGTGCCCTCGTAGATCTCGGTGATCTTCGCGTCGCGCAGGTAGCGCTCCACCGGGTAGTCCGTCGTGTAGCCGTACCCGCCGTGGATCTGGATCGCCTTGTTCGCGCAGAAGCTCGCCGCCTCCGACGCCTTCAGCTTGCACATCGCCGAGTACAGCGTGAACGGCTGGCCCGCGTCCTTCAACGACGCCGCCTTCAGCGTCAGCAGCCGCGCCGACTCGATCTCCGTCTTCGAGTCCGCCAGCATCCACTGGATCGCCTGGAAGTTGCCGATCGGCTGGCCGAACTGCTCGCGCTCGTTCGCGAACTTCGCCGCCGCCGCGATCGCCGCGTCGCCGACGCCCAACGCCTGGGCCGCGATGCCGATCCGCCCCGCGTCGAGCGTCGTGAACGCGACGCGCATCCCCTTGCCCTCGGGCCCGAGGAGGTTCTCCTTCGGAATCCGGCAGTTCTCGAACACGAACTCCGCCGTCGAGGAGCCGCGGATGCCGAGCTTGTCCTCGAGCTTCCCGATCTCGAACCCGGGCGTCCCCTTCTCGACGATGAACGCGCAGATGCCCTTGCCCTTCAGCGCGGGGTCGATCGTCGCGAAGACGATGATGATGTCGGCTTCCTTGCCGTTCGTGCACCACAGCTTCGTGCCGTCGAGGACCCACTCGTCGCCGTCCAGGGTCGCGCGGCAGCTCATCGCGCCGGCGTCGGTCCCGCTGCCGGCCTCGGAGAGGGAGAACGCGCCGAGCTTCTCGCCCGAGGCCAGCGGCACGAGGTACTTCTGCTTCTGCTCCTCGGTCCCGAAGACCTCGAACGGGTAGCAGACGAGGGAGTTGTTCACCGACATGATGACGCCGGTCGACGCGCAGGCGCGGCTGATCTCGGTGAGCGCGAGGACGTACTCGACGTAGCCCATCCCGGCTCCGCCGTACTCCTCGGAGACGGCGATGCCCATGAGGCCGAGTTCGCCCATCGCCGAAACGATCTCCGCCGGATACTTGTGGTCCCGGTCGGTCTCCGCGGCCGTCGGGGCGACCTGCTCGTCCGCGAACTGCCGGGTCATGTCCAGGATCATCTGCTGCTGCTCGTCGAGCACGAAGTCCATGTCTGCTCCCTTCCGTTCTGGTGAAGACCTGAATGATGGCATGGACCCGCGCCGCGCGGAATTTGAAACCGGACCGGGCGAGGGTGCGTTCCCGACCGGTTCATGGTGGAATCGCTGAACCACTTCGGCCGCCGGCGGCGTCCGGGACGGCAGAGCTATGGGAACTTCCATCGAGAGTCTGTTGCAGCATCGCGACTGGGTCCGCCGAGTGGCCCGCGCCCTCGTCTCTACCGAAGCCGAGGCTGAAGACCTCGAACAGGAGGCCTGGCTCCGCGCCGTCGCGCGGCCGCCGGCCTCCGAGGGTGGCGCGAAGGCGTGGTTCCGGACCGTGCTGCGCCGCGTCGCCCGCGACCGCTGGCGGACCAGGAGCCGTCGCGAGGACCGGGAGTCCCGGATCGAGCCGACCTCCCCCACGGCACCGACAGCGGATCTCGTCGCGGAAGCCGAGGCCCACCGTCTCGTCGTGAACGCCGCGCTGGCCTTGCCCGAGCCGTACCGCGAGGCGATCGTGCTCCGCTACTTCCACGAGCTTCCGGCCTCGGAGATCGCGGAGCGGCTCGACGTGCCGCTGGAGACGGTGCGGACGCGGGTGAAGCGCGCGATCGCCCGGCTGCGGGACGGGTTGGACGGCCGCCATGGTGGCGATCGGAAGGCCTGGCTGGGTGTCGTCGCGCTGCTGCTCCCCGCCACGGCGAAGGCGGGCACGGCCGTGAAGGCGGGGCTGGTCGTCACGGCGGCGGCCGCGGTGCTGGCGACGGTGCTGGTCTGGCCCGGCGGAGAGGGGAAGCCGCCGCGCAAGGACCCGGTGCCGATCGTCGCCGCGGCGCCGGAGATCGTGGAGGAGCCGGCCGTGATGGCGGAGATCCCGCCGGAGCCGGAGCGGGTCGAGGTCGCGGCGACCGACGCCGGCGGGGAGGGAGAGGACCTGGAGGCTCCTCCCCCGCCGCCGCCCCCCCCGGCGCTCGTCGTGGTCGTCGTCGATCACCGGGCCCGACCGATCCCGGGCGCTCAGGTCACGATCCACCCGATGCGACCCCGGGCCGAGATCATCCGGGCGATCCGGAAGGAGCCCTGGCCCTTCTCGTGGATCGAGCCCCTGCCGGTGTTCTGCCGGGGGAAGACCGACCCGTCGGGGGAGGTCGCCATCCCCGAATTGCCGGGAGATTGGCTGCACCTGCGCATCGCGGCAGAGGGGTACGTCCCGTTCGCGAATCACGTGGAGGCGAGGGACCGTCGTTCCCAAGTCGTCCTGCAGCCGGCCACGGAGTTGATCGGCACCGTCCGACTCCGCGCCGGGACCCCGATCGAGGGGGCCGTCGTGACCTGCGGATATCTTCACCCTCAGCGTACCGCCCCCACGGACTCCCGCGGGGCCTGGAAACTCGGCGGTGTCCCGGTCGGCCCGGCGAGGCTCAGCGCCGAACTCCCGTGGGGGATGGTCGTCGTCAGCCCCACGATCGACACGCGGAGGGTTCGCCGCTACGACTTCGTCCTCGACCACCGCGCGGCGCTCCGGGGCCGCGTCGTCGACCGCCGAACGGGGACCGGGATCGGCGAGGCGAGGGTCGTCGCCCAAGTCGCCGGGCCGGGCTGGAGCCGGGTGCTCTGCGCCGCCACGACGACGACCGCGGCGGACGGACGCTACTCCTTCGACCGGCTGCCGAGAGGGCGACTCACGACGCTCCGGGTCTCCGCGGAGGGATACCTGCCGGGCTCGTACGACGGCCACCCCTACACCGAGAGCCTCCCCGGCGGACGTCCGGTGGTCCGGGACTTCCGCCTGGATCGGGGCGCGATCGTGCGGGGCGAGGTTCGCTTTCAGACCGGGGAGCCGGTCCCGGGAGCGACGGTCCACCTCGGCGTGCCGGACTGGGACGACGACTTCAGGGTCGTCACGGACCGCCGCGGGCGGTTCCTGATCCCCGCCGTGAGGCCCGGCGTCGGCAGGTTCCACGTCTCGGGTCCGGGATTCTACTTCCCGGAGGGCCAGCGCAACTGGCGGGTCGCGATGGCGCCGGCCTCCATGCGGGTCGTGGTCCCCGAGACCGGAGAGGTCCGGAAGATCCTCCACGTCTCCCGCGGCGCGGTCGTCGAAGGCGAGGTCCGGAGGACCGACGGGACTCCCTGTCCGGGCGTGAAGGTCGTCGCCCGCCCGTACCGCGGAACGATCGCGGTCACGGACTCGCTCGGCCGGTTCCGCCTCTCCGGCGTCCCTCCCGGCGATGCCGTGTCCGTCCGGGAGCTCGGATCCCTGGGCGTCCTCGGGCAGTCGGAACCGTTCCGGGTCGGCGAGAACGAGGTCGTGACGGGAATCGTCGTCGTCCACCGGGACGAGGCTGCGACCGGCATCTCGGGCCGGATCCACGTCGTCCGGGCGTCCCTCCCGGAGGACGTCCGCCTGTTCATCACCGGCGGACAGAGCCGTCATTGGGACCACGCGAGCCCGGTTCCCGTAGCGCCGGACGGCTCCTTCCGGATCGAGTGCCGCCGCTCCGGGGACCACACCCTGATCGCGGTCGCCGGCGGTTACGGAGACGCGATCGTTTTCGTCGAGGACCTGGCGATCGAGGAGTTCCGGGAGGGCGTCACGGTCCGGCTATTCCCCGCCGAGTCGATCTCCGGCCGGGTCGTCGGCAAGGGCGGAGAGTTCGTGGCGGGCGCCGGGATCCACGTCATCCCCCTGGACGAGGATCGTCCGAGACTGGATGGCGGCCCGATCGGCCCCCTGAACACATGGACGGGTGAGTCCGGCCGTTTCACGATCGAGGGGCTCGCCCCGGGACGGTACCGCGTCTCCGTCGACCGGCCGGGAATGACCGGCATCGTGGTCGTCGCGAGCGCCGGAGACGGGGACGTCCTCCTCGAAACGCGACCCGGGCGCGTGATCGGAGGAATCCTCCTCGATGCCGACACCGGGAAACCCGTCGCCGGGGTCTCGGTCTGCGCGATCCCCCGGGCCCGGGCCACCAGCACCTCCGAAGACCGCTGGTTCACAAAGAGCGGCCCGGACGGCCGCTTCCTCCTCGACGGCCTGAACGACGGGCTCCACTCGCTCCGGATCGCCTACGTCCGGCACGCCCGGCCGGAAGACCCGGAGTACGTCCAGCAGGGGCGGGATGTCCGCGCCGGTGCGCAGAACCTGAAGATCTACGTCGTCCCGGGCGCCGTAATCGAGGGGCGGGTCCTCGGCGGCGACCGGAAGCCCCTCGGCCACATCCGCGTCGCGAGCCGCCGCAGCCGCCAGTCGACCTGGACCAACCACGACGGGACCTTCCGCCTCGCGAGGCTGCAGCCGGGGAAGCACGACCTCCACATCTACGACCAGGACGACCGGGGCCTCGTGGCGATCCGGAAGAAGGGCGTGCCCGCCGGGACGCGCGACCTGCTGTTCGTCATGGAGAGCGGGCCGTCCATCTCGGGCCGGGTGCTGGACCCGGACGGGAACGCCCCCTCGGGAAGGCGGGGATCCGTGGGGTTCTCCGTCTCCGGGGCCAACCGGTTCCGCACCTTCCGACTCGAGAAGGACGGCACGTTCCGGTCGCCGCCGCTCAAGGAGGGCACGGTTTACGACCTCCGCGCCCGCGGCTTCGACGACACGATCGGCGTGGTGGTCCGGCGGATCCGGGCCGGGGAGACACGCGTGCACCTGCGCCTGATCCGGGGCGGGACGATCTCCGGCCGAGTGGTCGACGAGAACGGCGACCCGGCGCCGGGGGGCATCTTCGTCTCGGCCTACGCTGACGGAGCCCGGGGATCCGTGGTGCCGCAGGGCGACATGCCGAAGACGTACACGAAGGAGGACGGGACCTTCGTCCTCCGCGGCGTCGGCGACTTCACGTTCCGGGTCATCGCGGCGGTCTCCGGCAGCGGCGGGTACCTCGGCGTCCGCACCGAGGCCGCGAAGCGGGTCCGGCCCGGGACGAAGGACCTCGGCCTGCGTGTGGTCCGCGGCGTTCCGTTCCACGGACGCCTGGTGGATCCGCAGGGCCGGCCGGTCTCCTGCGAACTCCAGCGGTGGCAGCACAACGGCAGCGGCAACATCGGCATCGGGGGCCGGAGCTCCGACGAGGGTCGATTCCGATGGTCGTGCGTCCGCCCGGGCCCGCTCCGGCTCGTGGCGGTGATCGGCGGCCGGAAGGTCGAGTGCCTTAGTCATCACTACCACT
>JBDLIY010000241.1:0-6346 GCA_039714635.1 Planctomycetota bacterium | reverse complement strand
GCGATCCGCTCCGCGGTGGCGACGAGCACGTCCATGTCGTCGCCGAAGATCTTGATCGCGACGTCGGACTTGATGCCGCTGATCAGCTCGTTCACGCGCAGCGCGATGGGCTGGGAGAAGGCCGGGTTCATGCCCGGGATCTTCGCGAGCTCCCCGCCGATCCCCGCCACGAGGTCCGCCTTCGTTACGCCGTCCCGCCACTCGCTCTTCGGCCGGAGCATCACGAAGACGTCGCTCTGCTCCGGTCCCATCGGGTCCTCGGAGATCGCGGCGCGGCCGGTCTTTCCCACGACGGTCGTCACCTCGGGAAACCGCGCGAGCAGCCGCCGCTCGATCTCCGCGCACTGCCGGCCCGAGCCCTCCGCGCTCGCGGTGGGGAGGCGGACGATGTTGATCGCGATCGCGCCCTCGTCGAGCGCCGGCAGGAACTCGGTTCCGAGCCGCGGGACGAGACCGATCGCGCCGACCATGATCGCGCCGGCGATCGCCAGGGTCATCCACCGGCCGCGGAGGGCGACGTCGAGCAACGGCCCGTAGACGCGCTTCATGCCGCGGACGACGACGTTGTCACCCTTCTCCGGATCGCGCCGCGCCACGAAGATCGTGCCCAGCGCGGGGACGACGACGAGCGAGGCGGCGAGGGAGCCGATCAGCGCGAAGATCATCGTCAGCGCCATCGGTTTGAACATCCGGCCTTCCAGGGACTCCAGGGTGAAGAGCGGCAGGAAGACCACGAGGATGATGAAGATCGCGAAGTGGACCGGCCGCGCGACCTCGAGCGCCGCGCCCAATCCGATTTCGGCGCGGGACTTCCCCTCGTTCGCGGGGTCCGCCATGTGGCGGGAGATGTTCTCCGTCACGATGATCGCGCCGTCCACGACGAGGCCGATCGCGATCGCCAGACCGCCGAGGGTCATGAGGTTCGCCGTCACGCCGGCGGCGCCCATCAGGAGGAACGTGACCGCCGCCGTGACGGGCAGCGACACCGCGACGGTCAGCGCGGCGCGGAGGTCGAACAGGACGATGAACAGGATCGCGATGACGAGCAGGACTCCCTGTCCGAGCGCGGAGGAGACCGTGTTGATGCAGGCGGTGATGAGGTCCGTGCGGTCGTAGAACGGCGTGAGCGAAACGCCCGGCGGCAGCGACTTCCGGATCTCCGGGACTTCCTTCTTCACGAGGTCCACCACGACCTTGGAGTTGCTGCCCTTCAGCATGATCGCCATGCCGATGACCGCCTCGCCGCGACCGTCCTTCGTCACGACGCCGTGGCGCGTGCGCGCGCCGATCCGCACGTCGGCGACGTTCTTCATGTAGACCGGCGTACCGTCCTCGGCGGTGAGGACGATCCGCTCGATGTCTTCGACGCCGCGGACGAGGCCGCGGGAGACGACGTTGACCTGCTCCTCGTTCTTCACGATGAAGCCGCCGCCCGCGTTCGCGTTGTTCGCCTCGATCGCCTCGACCACCTCGCGGAGGGAGATGTCGTAGGCGAGCAGCCGCGCGGGATCCGGGATCACGTGGTACTGGCGGATCTGCCCGCCGAAGCTGTTCACCTCGTTGATGCCGGCAAGCCGGCGGAGCTGCGGGGAGACGATCCAGTCCTGGATCGTGCGCAGGTCCATCAGCGAGTGGCCGCCGTCGACCATCGCCTTTCCGCACCGCGGGCACTTCGCGGCGTCCCGGGCCCACTCGCGCGGGTGGTCCGGGCAGTAGAAGCCGGACTCGAGGGAGTACTGGTAGATCTCGCCGAGGCCGGTGGAGATCGGGCCGAGTTCCGGCTCGACGCCCGGCGGGAGGCTCTCCCGGGCGTGGGCCAGGCGCTGGAAGACGACCTCGCGGGTGAAGTACGTGTCCGTGCCGTCCTCGAAGATGATCACGACCTGGGAGAGGCCGCTCCTGGAGAGCGACCGGACGAGCTTCACGTCCGGCAGGCCGGCCATCTCGATCTCGATGGGGAAGGTGACGAGGCGCTCCACCTCGTCGGGCGCCAGGCCCGGGGCCTCGGTGAGGACCATGACCTGGGTGTTGGACACGTCGGGGAACGCGTCGATGGGGAGGCGGCGGAACGTGACGATCCCGGCGGCGACCAGGGCGATCGTGAAAAACACGACCAGCCAGCGCTGGCGGACGGCGAAGCGGGTGATGGCGTCGAACATGGCGGTTCTCGTTCAGCGGGATTCGTGTCGTGTCGGGTCGGAGGGGGACGACCGTCCCCCGGTCAGTCCGCTCACCCGGCTCCCATCTGCTCCCGGAGCACGTCGCTCTTCAGCATGAACGCGCCCTCCACGGCGATCGTCTGGCCGACACGAAGGTCCCCGTCGAAGGAGACGTGGTCCCCGAAGAGGTCGACGACCCGGATGTCTCTGCGGAGCCACATGTCGCCCTGCCACCGCACGAAGACGAAGGCCTGTCCGCCGTCGGTGAGCACCGCCCGGCGGGGAAGGACCTTCACCTGCCGGTTTCCGGGGATCTCGAGCACGACGTCCGCGAACATTCCCGACTTCAGGCGGAGATCCGGGTTCGAGACCCGGATGCGCGCCTTCACCGTCCGCGTGTGCGGGTCGAGTTCGGCGCCCAGGTAGTCGAGGGAGCCGCGGAAGGTCTCGCCCGGGAAGGACGTCACCGTCAGCCGCGACGGCACGGGCTTCCCTCCGGCGAGGGACTTCGTCACCGTGCCGAGGTCCCGGGCGTACAGGTCGACCCAGACCCAGAGTTCGGTGAGGTCGGCCACGGTGAAGAGGTTCTCCCCGCCCGCCACGATGCGGCCGGCCGACGTGTCGAGCGCGGTCACCGTGCCCGCCCGCGGCGCGCGGATCTCGAGGCGCGCGTAGTCCTCGCCGGTCTCGCCGCCGGCGAAGGCGTCGAGTTCCTCCTGGCTCACGCCGAAGACCCGCAGGCGCTGCTCGGCCGCGGTCACCGCGGCGCAGGCCTGCTTCAGGCCGTTGTCGGCCTTGAGCTTCTCGACGTGGATCGTCAGCTTCACTTCTTCCACCATCGCGGCGAAGTCGGCCTTCGCGGACTCCCAGACTTCGTGGGCCTCCTCGTGCTCGGCCCGGGCGGAGATCCCCTTCTTCTCGAGCTCCAGTTCCCGCTCGTGGCGGATTTCAGCGACGCGCAGTCGCGCGGCGGAGGAGAGCAGCTTCGACTTCCACTCGCCGATGTACGCGCCGTCGTCGGCCGGTGGCTCGGTGTCCTCGGCGTGCTCGTCCTCCAGGGAGCGGCCGTCCTTCGCCGTGATCTGTTCGAGGAGCGCGGCGAGGGCCTCGGTGACGCCGGCCTGCCGCGCCTGCTCCTCGCGGGCGATCTCGCAGGCGGTCAGGGTCCGGAGGTGGTCCGCGCGGGCCTGCGCGATCTCTCCCGAGTGGAGGATGGCGAGCAGGTCTCCGGCGGCGACGCGGTCGCCGAGGTCGACGGCGATCTCGAGCAGCCGCCCGCCGGCCGGGGCGGGCACGTCCACGGTGCGCGTGCGGTCGAACTGCACCTGCCCGGTCAGCGGGATCGCCCGCGTGGCGTCGCGGGCCTCGACCCGGGCCGTCTTCAGCAGGCTCTTCTCGACACCTTCGTCGAGCTTGACCAGCCCCAGGCCGAACCGGCAGTCGTCGCAGTCGATCGTCGCGACGCCGTGCTCGCACGGAGCCTTCGCGGCGGCGCCGAGGTCGACCGGCGGCGCGCCGTGGTCGTCCTCGCAGTCCGCGTGGTCGTCCGGCTCGGCGCCGTGATCATCCTCGCAATCCGCGTGGTCGTCCTTGTCCTCGGCGGGGCCGTGGTCGTGGCCGGCGTGGGGGTCGACGGCCGGCTCGTCGTGGGCCGGCGCGGCGCCGAAGTGCACGCCGCCCGTCGCCCAGAGGATCGCGATCGAAAACACGACGAACACGAGCGGGGCCTGTCCCATCCAGTTCTTCATGGCTGTTTCTCCGTTTCGACTTCGGTGAGGCTCCGGCCGATCCGCCGTTCCACGTCGGCGACGGCCTGGTGACAGGTGGCGAGGGAGGCGATCAGCATCTCCCTCGTCGTGAACAGCGCCCGCTGGGCGACGAGCAGCTCCAGGTAGGTGAACTTGCCCTGGCCAAAGCCCTCCCGGGCCGCCTCGAACGCCTCGCGGGCGCCGGGCAGGACGTCCTCGGAGAGGGCCCTCGCCTCCGCCGCGGCGAAGCGGAGGTCCGACCACGCCGTGCGGAGCTCCGCCTCGATCCGGACCCGGGCCGCGCGGTGCTCCGCCTCGACTCGACGGGTCGTCGCGGCCGCCGCGTCCACGCCGCTCTGGTTGCGGTCGAACAGCGGCAGCGGAACGGAGAAGCCCAGGAGGAACGCGTGCGCGTCCAGCTCCCGGATCTCCTTCACGCCGCCCGTGAGGGTCAGGTCCGGCCAGGCGGAGGCCCGCTCGCTCTCGAGTCGCGATCGGGAGAGCAGGACGGCGTCGTCCCACCGCGCGAGATCCGGGTTCTCGTCGAGGAGGGAAAGGAGCGCCGCGGCCGGCGGCACGGGCGGGATCCGGCGGAGGTCGCCGAGCACGGAGGTGAACTCCGGGATCGGCTCGCCCCACGTCGCCGCGAGACTGCGCCGGGCGGTTTCCGCGGTCCGCCGCACGCGCGCCAGCCGCACGCGCTCGAGCGAGAGCGCCACCTGCGCCTCCCGGGACTCGAGCGGGGACGCCTTGCCCGCGGCGACCTTCTCGCCGGTCACGCGGTCGGCCTCCTCGCCGAGCTTCACCGCGTCCTCCGCCAGGCGGACCTGCTCCTGCGCCGCGAGGACGGCCACGAACGCCCGCGCCGTCTCCGTGAGAACGTCGAGGCGCGCGGACTCGTAGTCCCAGCCCGACAGCCGGCCCTCGGCCTCCGCGACGGAAGTCCGGTGGGCGATCCTCCCGGCGAGGGGGATGGCCTGGCTGATGGAGAGCGTCATCTCCGCGGCGTCGAACCCTTCGAGTTCGCCCGAGCCGCCGAAGTTCTCGACCTCGAACTCGAGCTCCGGGTTCGGGTAGAGCGACGCCTTGAGGGCGCGCGCCTCGGCGGCGCGAACCTCCCAGGAGGCGGCGGCGAGGCGGGGGCTGCCGAGCAGGGCGGCGGCCAGCGCGTCGCGCAGGACGATCTCGCCGGTGGGGGCGGGGTTCTCCGGCGCCGACCCGGAGGCCGTCGCTTCGGCCGGCTCGTGGACGGGGATCTCCCGGCCGAGGGGTCGGGGTTCGGGAATCGTGTGGTCGGCGGTGCCGGTGCAGCCGGCGACCATGAGAATCGGAACGACGAAGACGGTGAAGCGGGACATGGCGGCCTCTCGAACGACAGGTAGAGACTGGGTTCTAGAGAATGTGACTCAGGCTCAATGCGAGGAGAGGGCTTCCGCCTAGACGACGAGGATCACGGTGTCGAGATCGTCGATCCGGTCGTGGGGGGGACGGCCGTCGTCGGCCGGGGAGGGCGCCGGGGCGGCGTCGGGGGCGAGGAGGTCCGTCGCGGTGCGGACGGTGGGCGCGGGCAGGGCCGGCGCCGGCGTCACCGCGGTGAGTTCGGGGCTTTCGAAGTCCCGGCAGTCGTCGTTTCCCCCATCCTCGTCGGGCTCGTCGGGCCGATCCGCGGGGCAGCACGGCGTGCAGCCCGGCTCGACTTCCGCGTGGCCGGCTTCGCCCACGCAGAGGACGAGCCCCTGCGGCCAGAGCGCGCAGACACCGACGGCGAGACAGAGGATGAGGATCCGAAACGACATCGCGTTGAGAATACGGTGCAATTTCGTTCTGTCAAGCAGTGCCCGCCCGGTAGCGCCTCGACAGGCGGAACATCAGGATCGCCGAGAGCGCGTAGAGGGTCGCGCTGACCACGAAGCCGGCGCGCAGGTCGAACAGCTTCACCGCTCCGATGGCCAGGAACGGGCCCAGGATGGCGCGCAGGCCGGTCAGCGTCACGTGGACCGCCATGTAGTCGCCCGCGTCCTTCTCCGTTTTCGCGAACTGCATCGGGCCGAGATTCCAGGCCAGGTTCACCGCCGTCATCGCCACGCCGAACACCGCGTAGGAAGCGAACAGCATCCAGAAGTCGTAGGCGAGGAAGAGCAGGAAGGCGTGGATGGCCAGCAGGAACGCGCCCCCGGCCATCAGCGTGGTCGGGTGACTGCGATCCAGGAGGCGTCCCGCGAACGGCGAGAGCAGGATCAGCATCAGGTGGTGGACCGCGAAGCGGGCCCAGGCGGCCTCGTCGTAGGGGAGCTCGATCTCGTCCACGATCAGGAACACCACGAGCGGCAGGTTCATCAGGAACGCCATGCCGTAGATGAAGAAGTTCACCTCGTAGGCGCGGAACTCGCGGTCCTCCTTCAGGATCCGGATCGTCGTCGTGAACCCGCGGACGAACGG
>JBDLIY010000240.1:0-6353 GCA_039714635.1 Planctomycetota bacterium | reverse complement strand
GTCTTCGAACTGGTTCTGGACCTTCTCCGGGAGCCCCTCGCCGTCGAGGCCCTCGCCGTGGCTCTCATCCTCGGAGCGATCTGGTTCTCCGTTCGGGCCCTCCGCGGCGTGGCCGAGAGAATCTCGCGCCGCCGGGCGCTCCGGGAGTTCGTCGGGGGCGTCGACCAGTTCTACAAGGGCGAGCACGAGTCGGCCCGCGACCTCCTCGCGAAGGTGATCGAGCGCGATCCGGAGAACTCGCAGGCGCGGATCCTTCTCGGCGACGCCTGCCGCGAGCTGGGCGACACCGCCGAGGGCCACAAGCACCACTACCAGGTCGCGAAGGTCTTCGGCCAGGAGCTGGCGCGGAACCGGCTCTCCCTGGGGAAGGACCTGCTCGTCATGGGACGGCCCGCCGAGGCGCTGGAACACCTCGAGGTCGCGCGGCAGGCCGACCCCGAAGATCCGGGAACGGTGGAACTCCTCCTCGATGCGTCGCTTTCCGCGGGTGACCTGCCCCGGGCCGTTTCCCTCTCGAAGCGACTGGAGACCCTCGCGCCGGAGGAGGACCAGGAGAAGGCCCGGCGCCTCCGGGCCGCGGTGTGTGCCCGCGCGGGGAGCGAGTACGTCCGGCGCGGCAGCACGAAGGAAGGCGCCAATCTCCTGCGGACCGCGCTTCACCTGAACCCGGCGCTCGTGGCGCCTCGCGTGGAGCTGGTTCGCAGCTCCTGGCTCTTCGGCACGGCCGACTCGGCCGAGAAGGAGCTGGAGGATCAGCTGCGGGACATGGAGCGCCTGGCCGAGGAAGGCCTCATCGTCTTCGAGCCGCCGGCGCTCCCGGCCGCGGAGCCCTCCGGAAACGATGAGCCGGTCGAAGCGGCGGACGGCGGAGCGCGGGCTCTGCCCCCGGGCGACGGTCCGGCCGCGTTGCCGGCGCCCGCCGGGGGAAGCGAACTCTCCCCGGTCCGGACGGGGGCGGTTCCGGCGCGCCGGGATGCGGGGGCGATCCGTTCGACGGACATCCCGGGGGCGCCTCTCGCGGTGCCCGCGGGGAACCTCGCGAAGAAGCTCCTGCCGCGGGCGGCGGTCTACGTCTGCGCCCACTGCGGTCGGGGCGAGACGACCTTCCGGGAGGAGTGCCCCGGCTGCGGCCGCATCGGCACGATGGCCGCGCCGGATCTCAGCGGACTGCTTCCGGTCGAGGACATGAAGGACGTCTTCGACGAGATCCAGGAGAACCGGGCGTTCATGCGGACGCTGATCGGCCGGGCTTCCGGCGGTGACGAGGACGCCGCGGACCGCCTCGTCCTCGCCGGGCCGCACGTCGTGAAGGGGATCTTCCGGGAGATCCTCCGCGTCGCGGACAACGAGCCGCTGGTGCGCGTGCTGTCGCGGATGGGCGTCGAGGCGGTGGACGCGATTCTCGAGGGCTACCGCCGGGCGAGCGCCTTCAGCACGCGGAAGCTCGTGCGGGAGGGCGTCCGGGCCTTTCGCGGCCTGGAAGACGTCCTCGTGCGCGTCTTTGCCGGGATGGGGGACGAGGTGCTGCCGGTCCTGATGCCTCTCCTCGACACCGCGGAGCGCGATCTGCGAATCGTCGTGCTCGACGTCATGATCCGGCGGGGCGCGGCGGCGGAACTGGAGGAGCTCCGGTTCGTCGTGCCGCCGAAGGAGATCCTGGAGCGTCTCAGCGCCTGCCCGGAGGACGAACTCGACGCGTTCCTCGACGCGGTGCCGGCGGACGGTTTCCTGTCGTCCCGGATCCTCGTGGACCGGACGTTCGACTCCGAGCGCGCGCTCGTGCGGGCGCTCATGAGGGGCGGGAACCGGGAGAAGCTCCGCCGCGTTCTCATGCAGCGCGGTTTCTCGGCGCGGGCCTACGACGCCCTCGAGGAGATCTGGGAGGACCGGGGCACGCGGATCATCGTCCGGGACGTCGTCCGCTCGTACGGCCCCGCCGCCGCGGACCACCTGCTGAAGACGTACACGTCGGCCGCGGTCCCGGAGGAAGTCCGGGAAGAGGCGCTGGGGCTGTACATGGATCTCGGCGGGGACCAGATCGAGCGCCTGGTCGAGCGGCTCTCCGAAGGGGATTCGGCCACCGAGAGCGCGCTGATGCGTGTCATCGTGGCGTTCGGGAACCGGGCCGCTCCGGTCCTGGTGGCGGCCTACGGCCGGACCGGTCTCCTGGCCAGGGTGGGTCTGAACAAGCGGCGCCTGACCTACCGGAAGATCACGCTCCTGCGCGCCCTCGGCCGGATCGGCACCTGGGACGCGATGCAGGGGCTGAGGAGCCTCCTGGCGAAGGAGCCGGACCCCGAGCTGAAGCGGCGCATCCACGGCCTGCTCGAGCGGAAGGAGCCGGAATGAAGAAGGCGAAGAACTTCTTCTCCTCGGTGCTGTTCCGGCTGCGGAACATGCCGGGCTTCCTCCGGAAGTTCAAGCTGTGGATCATCCTCGGCCTCGTGCTCCTGATCCTCCTCGCGCTCGGCCCGTGGGTGGGGTTGCTCGGCCAGGTGCTCAGCGGGATCGGCCGCGTGCTCGAGCCCGTCGTGAACAACCCGGTCGGGCGGTTCATCCTCGTGAACGCGATCCTGATCCTGGTCGTCGTCCTGGTCTACCGGCGGTTCAAGGACCGCGGGCGGCGGCTGCTCGGCGCCCTGGCCCTGGACCGATTCCTGGGCGGGATGCTGCACCTCTCCTCGGCCCGGTACGGGCGCGCCGCGAAGCAGTTCGAGCGCGTCGTCCGGATGGGGCGCTGGCTGAACCTCGCGGAGGCGGTGGACGCCTACCCGGAGATCCTCGCGGACGCGCGGATCAAGCTCGCCCTCTGCTACCGGGAGCTCGGGGAGGTCGAGAAGGCGATGAAGAGCCTCGAACTCCTGCACGCGCGGGAGCTGTCTCCGGCGATGAAGAAGGACCTCGCGGAGGCCAAGGCCGTCGTCTACTCGCTCTCCGGCGAGTTGATGGACGAGACGATCGACCGGGAGGTCGACCGCGCTCTCGATCTCGACCCGTCGAATCGCCGGCTCCTGAGGCTTCGCCGGGATCGGGCGGCGCGGACCGGGGACCTGGCGGCGGCGGTCGAGTCCCAGAAGCGTCTCGTGAAGGCGGCGGCGCCGGCGGAGCGCGGAGACGAGAGGACGTTCCTCGCGGCGCTCCACGCGAGGCACGCGCTGCGCCTGGTCCGGAACGGCAAGGTGGACGAGGCGCGGGCGGAGATCGCGCGAAGCCGCGCCAGCGACCCGAGCCTCGTGCTGCCGAACCTGCTCGCGGGGGACATCGCCGCCGAGCGGGACGGCGCCCGGGCCGCGGTGAAGGAGTGGGCGCGCACCCCGTCGGTGGCGGCGCTGGAGCGGGTGGGGCGTCTCCTCGACGAGGGGAAGCTCGAGGGCGAGGGGGACCTGGAGTTTCTCGTCGCCGCGTTCCCGCGCTCGGGCATCCTCCTCGTGCTCGCGAATCACTACCTCGCGAGCGGGCGCGTCCACAAGGCGAAGAACTGCGTGCTGAAGTACGAGCAGCTGGGGCTGGGCAACGTGCACTCGTCCCGCCTGATGTCGGAGATCCTCCGGGCCGAGGGCGACGAGAGCGGCGCCGACCGGTTGGCCTGGCGCGCGCTGAAGGGCTTCCTCGGCGTCGAGGGCCGCGAAAGCGTTTGACCTTCGACGACCGGTGCTGTTTCCTGTGCGCCGCGAGCCAGAGTGGCGGAATCGGCAGACGCGCCAGATTCAAAATCTGGTCCGGGTAACTCCGGGTGAGGGTTCGAGTCCCTCCTCTGGCACCACCTTCCCCTCAAGTGCTTCCCCCGCGCCTTCCATTGGAGTGGATCGCCTTGCCGGCGGATGAGCCGTTCATGGCCGAGCGGAAGGGGCGCTGATTCTCAATCCGGTTCAGGCGTCCTCGAACCGGATGGCGAGGGCGCGGTACAGCCCGCCCTCGTGGAAGTACCGCTCGATCCGCAGGACCGAGCCGGCCCGGACCCGGTCGGCGTCGGTCTCCGGGTCGCGGTAGCGGAGCCGGACGGCCCCGCCCGCCTCGATGGCTTCCTCGAGGCTCTCCGTCGCGAAGAACGCGCCGCCCTTCCCGAGGTTCTCGACGATTCCCTCGACCGTTCGCCCCGCGATCTCGACGACCGCGGGGATATCCGTGCGGATCCGGGGATGCTGCCTCTGATTCTGCTCGCCCATCGGGAGGCCATCCTACGGAGCCGGAGCGCGGTGTCAATGCAGGGAGGTTGTTCCCCCGCGGCCGGTGTCTTACACTGCGGTCGACCGCGGGGCCGTTCTCCTCAGGGAACAATCGGCCCGGAGGTCACGTCCCATACCTGGAAAGAGGGGCGGTGCCGGCCCCGGTCGGCGAGAGGGATACCGGATGGACCGTGACGAGAGAGCGGACCGGATCGACGAGATCCGCCTGCGCCGGAGCCGGAATCTGGCGGGCATCCTGCGCGACCTGCCCCGGGAGAGTCTCCCGGCGGATCGCGCGGAGGAGATCCGTCGCGCGGCCCTCGCGGCACGACCGTTCCCGCGGGTGGCGGTGTTGAGCCCGTTCCTGCGAGTGGCGGCGGCGCTGCTCCTGCTGGCCGGCGCCGCGGCCGCGCTGCTCGTGGCGACCCGGGATCGTTACGAGCCCCTCGAGCTGACCGTGATCGACGTTCACGCGAATGGCGCGCATGACGAAGATCTCGCATTCGAGCACATCTACGGCCCGGACGGAAACGCGACGAAGTTCGCACTGGTGGCGACGGATCCGCGCTGAGCGCCTGCTCCTGGCCTTCGTCGGTGCCGCGATCCTCGCCCTCGTCCCGTCCTGCGACGAGCCCGACCCGGGCGCGGACATCGTCCGTGTCGTCCGGGAGGCGGAGCTCTCCCACTCCTATCGCGGCAGCAAGCGCATGGTGTTCGGTTCACGCGATTCGAAGAGCCGGGAATCGAAGAGCCGGGAATCAAAGACGTGGGAGTTCCTGGTCACGCACTTCGCCGGTCGGGACGGGGAGATCGGCCCGACGATCATGGAAACGGTGGGGCGGGACTCCGGCCACTCGAAGACGCGCGTGGACTGGCGCAGCCGCCACGACTACTGGCTCGCGGACTCCGATCGCCTGCTCGCGAACTACCGGATCCAGGCGGACGGCCCGGCGGAGGTGGCGGGACGGAAGGGGACGAGGTACGTCGTGAGGTCCCGGTACGAAGGCCGGGCGCGTCCCTCGCTCGAGGTCGTCGTGGACGACCGGAGCGGTCTCCTGCTCTCCTACCGCGAGATCGACTGGATGGGAGAGGTCGCGATCCGGGTCGAGTTCACGACCCTCGTGGTGGACCCGGCCGACCTGCCCGAGCGGCCGGTTCGTGAGCCGTGCGAGGAGAAGGGAGCGGAGACCGTGGAACCGCTCCCGGCGCTGTCGTTCGACCGGCTCGCGCCCCGTCGCCTGCCCGACGGGTTCGCCCCGAAGGGCGAGGGGCGGCGCTCGGGTCGTTCGCGCCGCGGCTGGAAGGCCGTCTATTCCGACGGCCTGAGCTGGTTCGTGATCCGGCAGTGGAAGGCGGAGGACGGTGCTGGTTCCGGGGTGGACTCCGGCGTGGTGAAGCGCCACGTGAAGGGTTCCCGCGTCTGGATGCGCATGACCCACGAGGGAGTGGCGGTGGCCCTGTACGGTCGGCTGGACCCGTCCGAGCTGGAACAGGTCCTCTCGTCGCTCGCCCGCGTGGATTGATCTTTTCCAGAACCTGCCCCCGGACGATCGGGGAACGCGCTATAATGACGTAACCTGCGGGTAACGGCACGAGGTGTGCACTCAGAGACCCGCGGTAGCGCGCACAACTGGAGTACAGTCATAAGTCTGCTCGAACACTTGAGTTTGACGAACCTGCCGACGCCGACTGGAAAGGCGGACGCCGGGGACCGGAAAGATGGTTACCGATCCTCTGCCTCCGCTTCCTCGAGAGGGGAACGAGCGTCGGTCCTTCAATCTGGCCGCTCCGGCCGGCCGTACACGAATTCTGGGAGGTCGATCATGCTTCGCCGATTCCTGGTGATCGGTGCCGTCCTCGCCCTGGCTCTTCTCTTCTCGATCGACACGGCGGACGCCGGTCGTCTCGGGGGAGCGTACCGGGGACCGTACGGCGACGAGGTCACGAAGACGGACGAGGAGACGGACATCAACGTCGGGGGTGAGACGACGAACGATACGCCCGATGCGGACGCCGGGAACGCCGACGACAGCGGTGGAAGTGACAACAACAGCGGCGACGCCGGTGTGGGCGGTGGCACCGATGACGGCGGCGGCGGCGACGACGGCGGCGGCGGTGACGACGGCGCGGCGGGCACCGGCGACGACGGAAGCAGTGACGGCGGTGGCGACGGAAGTGCGTCGCCCC
>JBDLIY010000239.1:0-6362 GCA_039714635.1 Planctomycetota bacterium | reverse complement strand
TTCGACGGTCACCAACGACTTCTCCAGGTCCGAGATCCGCGGCCCGAGGACGAGGACCGCCGCGAGCGCCCCGAGGAACGCGCTCGCGAGCATCCCCAGCGGGACGAGGATGTGCCAGGGGTTCAGGCGCGCCCGGCCCTTGTCCAGGCAGAGGGCGCACGTCATCACGCCGCCGGCGTTCCGGGCGATCCCGGAATCCAGGTCCGCCTGGGGGATCGCGGCGTCGCAGCGGTCGCAGAAGTTGATCTCCATCGCTCTACCTCACCGGGTCCTGCCGTTGACGAACGGTCCCTGCGTGTAGCGGCCCGGGCCGCCGTAGCCCGTGCCGACCGGCCGCGTTCCGAACGCGCCGGCGCTGCTCCCGCCCCCGTAGGCTGCGCCGCGGGGACGGTACCCGTAGCCGCGGTACGGAACCGGCCGGCAGCCGCCACCGTACCAGCCGCCCCAACCGATCCAGGACCCGCGGTAGCGGTATGCGTCATGAAGGGCCATCCACCGGAGCACGTCCACGAGCCGATCCCGCTCCCGCTGGAGCCGTTCCCGCTCCCGGCGATCCTCCTCGGCCCGGCGACGCGCCTCCTCCTCCCGCCGCTTCGTCTCCTCCGCCTCGCGACGCTTCCGCTCCCGCTCCTCGCGCTCTTCGCGCTTCTTCGCCATCGCCTCCTCGAGGACCGCCGCCGCCTGCTTCGCGCGGATGTACGCCTTCAGCCCCGCCGGCGTGAACCAGCGCCCGTCGTAGCGGACGAACCCCTCCTTCGTCATGCGGAGGCCGTGGGCCCGTTCCGGCGTCATCCAGATGCCCTCGTGCTTCACGAGCCCCTGGCGGGCCCGGGCGCGGGCGTGGTCGGGATCGAGAACGAGGACTTCGGCGAAGTGCTCCCGGGCCTGCTTCCGCATCCCCTGCTTCTCGCACCACGCGGCAAGGCCGAAGACGGCATCGGCGTCCGCCGGATCGGTGCGCCCGCGTCGCGCCTCGTAGATCTCCGTGACGTAGGGTCGCTCCACGCGGCGCAGGACGCGCGCGGCGGGCACGCGGGCGGTGCCGTGGATCGACTTCACGATCAGGGAATCGCCGACGATGGTCACGACGCCTTCGACCCGTCCGCCACCGTCCAGATAGACGATGTCGGCGGTGGCCGTGCCGGCGGCGGCGAGGAGGAGGAGCATGGCGAGCGCGGCGGGTTTCATCCGGACCTCCGGTGCCCGGGCCGGCTCCTGGCCCGGGGATGCCCCGATTCTACCGCCGTTCGCCCGGTCAGAGGATCTTCGAGCGGAACTCCATGCCGTTCCGACCCTTCACCACCTCGGCCCGGATCGCGATGGCGTCCTTCTCGATCCGCTTCCCGGTCGCCTCGTCGCGGTAGACGGCGTGGCCGACCCCCCGGATCTGCAGGAACACCGGCCGGTTCCGGTCGATGTCGTTGTAGGTCCGCACCTTGATCTCCCGGTTCGCCACGAGGTCCAGGCCGTCCCCCACCCGCAGCTTCGGGAAATCGCGCTCGACGAGGGGCCGCTTCGACTTCGAGCGGATCAGGATGCCCACGGCGTTCTTCGCCACGTTCCCCATCTCGACGGTCTCGACGTAGCGCTTGTCGTTGACGGGCACCATGGCCGACTGGAAGGGCACCCGCGACGCGTCCACCTCGATGTGGTCGGCGAGCAGGAAGTGCTTCCGGTTCACGAAGCCGATGAGTTCCTTCATGACCTCGGGGGGCAGCTTCACGGTGTCGCCCGGGTCGCGCTCCTTCGCCGGGGCGGGACTCTCGTCCCGCGGCGCCTCGTCGCGACTCGACGCGCGGGCCCCTCCCACCGTGGTCTCGGTGACACAGGAGGCGAGGAGGAGGCAGACGACCGGCAGCAGGGCGAATCGCATCGAGGTCTCTCCGTCGATGTGCAGGAATCTCGACATGTTCAGTTTCGTCGACATCCCGATCATCGGGTGGTTGCGGGTCAAAGCTTTAGGGCTCGTCTGGAGACAAGTGCGTCAGGCCACCGAGGGCGGTGCGGCGCCCGATCCGGCAAGGAGCGAGGAGAAACCAACCCCATTGCGGGTTGGTGCCGACGAGGGACGCAGCAGGGCGGGATGCCGCGCCCCCCGAATGGAGCAATTGTTTCCAGACGGGCCCTTAGTCACGGCAGCGACAGCATCGCTCCGTCCGGGACCATCCCCGCCAGGTCGGCCAGGACCCTCGGGTCGTGGTCGCCCATCCCGAAGCAGTTGAAGCGGATCTGGCGATACCGGTTCCACCGCTCGACTTCCGCGAACGCCTCCCAGGCGCTGCGGATCATCCCCTCGTCCGCGGCGCCGTCCCCGAGGAAGTAGACGACCTCCGGCCCGGAGATCAGGGCCGCCGGGTCCAGAGGGTCTTTCGACGTCAGGGTGAAGATCTTCCGGAGGCCGCCGTAGAGGTTCGCGTTCCCCGACGCGGACAGGGACAGCACGCGCTTCTTCCCCTTCTCGCGGTTCGCCTTCGTGGCGGGAACGAAGCCCGAGAACACGGAGTTCGTCGACGCGCCGATCGTCACGATGTCGAAGCGCGTTTCCGGCGCGAGGCGGTCGATCGCGCGGGCGATCCAGAGGCGGGCGAGGTCGAGTTTCGTCTCCACCGCGAGCCAGCGCTTGTACTCCGCGCCGCCCTCCTTCTTCACGTCCGCGGGGGCCTCCTTGCCGGCCGGGATACGGATCTTCTTGTTCATCGTGTCGTTGACGCCGAGGACGAAGACGACCCGCGACGCCGACGACGTGACGCCGGCGAGACCGACGGACGCGGCCGGAGGCTCCCGGTACGGGCCGAGGTCGACGGCCTCATTCGCCCGTTCCTTCGCGTACCAGTCGGTCCAGCGCCGGCCGTCGACGCCGAAGTCCTTCGCGGTGATCCGGCGCAGGGCCACCCGCGTGTCGTCGAGGAGGCGGCCCTTCTCGCCTTCGGCGCCGAGGCGCCGGATGAGCGGTACGACCGCGTCCCCGGCCTTCATCCTCCCGAGGGCGTAGATTGCCGCCGAGCGGACCGGCCACTCCCTGGCCTTCAGGGCGTCGCCCACGACGACGACCGCCTGGTCGCCCTTCGCGTGCTCCAGCGCGAGGAGAACGCTGATCCGCACCCGGGGATCCTCGTCGTAGGCGGCGAGCAGCAGCGCGGAGAGCGCCGCTTCCCCCTCGACCGTGCCGAGGGCCTCGTACACGCGGGCCCGCGTGCGCCAGTGGCCCTTCTTCGCTTCCGCCACGAGGACGGCGACGGCCTCCGGGGACTTCAGGGCGCCGGTCAGCTGGATCCCCGCCACGATGACCGGCGCCCGGTCGTCGCGGGCGAGCACGAACCGGACGAGGGTCCGGGCCGCCTCCGCGGAGTCGAAGCCGTCGAGCGCGAACACCGCCTGGACGCGGTCGTCGACGCTCTTGCTCCGTAGCCCCTTGAGCAGGGCGGACCGGGCCGGCCCGAATCCCTTCTCCCCCGCCTCCGCGTGGGAGGCGAGCGCACCGAGCACAAGGACGGTGGCGAGGAGGACTCTCATCTCAGGAGTCCACGTCGAAGCCGGAGGCGCGAAGCTTGTCCATCGTCACGCCGCCCCCCGGCGCTCCGCCGGGCATCATCCGGGCGATCCACCGCGCGAGCACGTCCGCCTCGAGGTTGACGCGGTCGCCGCGGTTCGTCGTCCCGAGCGTGGTCTCCGCGAGCGTATGGGGGATGACCGCGATGGAGAACTCCGGACCGGCCACGTCCCAGATCGTCAGGCTGATGCCCTTGACCGCGACGGAGCCCTTCTCCAGGAGATACGGCTCCACGGGTTCCGGGGCCCGGATGCGGAAGACGGTCTGTCCCGCCTCGTCCGTCCGGG
Source organism: Planctomycetota bacterium (assembly GCA_039714635.1). GTDB lineage: Bacteria > Planctomycetota > JAJSAM01 > JAJSAM01 > JAJSAM01 > JBDLIY01. The sequence goes on along the minus strand of JBDLIY010000239.1, from coordinate 2,525 downwards.
CCGCCACCGTGCCGACGCCGTCCACGTGCCCCATGACGAAGTGGCCGGACAGGCGGTCGCCGACGCGGAGGGCCCCCTCGAGGTTGACGGACGAGCCCGCGGACAGGTCGCCCAGGGTCGTCTTCCCGAGAGTCTCCGTGACGACGTCGAAGGCCATCGCGGGCCCGTCGATGGACGTCACGGTCAGGCAGGCTCCGTCCACGGCCACGGAGTCCCCGATGGCGACCTCTTTCGCCAGGCGATCGGCCTCGACGACGAGGCGCCCCCGGGCGGACCGCACGCTCAACTCCCGGACTCGACCGACGTCCGTTACGATACCGGTGAACATGCCCGTAAGATAACGCCCGCCGAACGCCCCGGACGGCTGAAAATCCTTGACCGTCGGCGCCCGGCGGCTAGCCTATCGAGTTTTCGCGCCGGATCGACCCCGGAACGCCGTTTGTCCGGGTTCTTCCCAGCTGAAAGAGCAGTTGAGTTACCGGTCGAGGTGGCGGATGAAGGTCGACGTCCTGACCCTCTTCCCCGGGATGTTCGGCGGGGTCTTCGCCGAGTCGATTCTCCGAATCGCCCGGGAAAAGCGTCTCCTCGACGTCCGGGTGTGGAACATTCGTGACTTCACCTCGGACCGGCACCGCACCGTGGACGACAAGCCCTACGGCGGCGGCCCCGGGATGGTCATGAAAGTCGAGCCCGTCCTCGAGTGCGTCTCGCACGTACTCGCGACCAGAGTCGAAGGGGGGGGCGAGGAGGCGAAGATCGTGCTCCTCACGCCGCAGGGCCGACGGTTCGACCAGGTGATGGCGCGGGAACTTTCGGAGGTGCCGCACCTCGTCCTGATCTGCGGCCACTACGAGGGTTTCGACGAGAGGATCCGGCTCGCGCTCGAGCCGGAGGAACTCTCCATCGGAGACTACGTTCTCTCCGGCGGGGAGGCGGCGGCGACGGTGGTGATCGACGCGGTGACGCGGCTGATCCCGGGTGTGCTGGGCTCTTTCGAGTCCGTCCGGGAAGAGTCGTTTTCCGACGGGGATCAGCTGGAGTACCCGCAGTACACGCGTCCCGCGGAGTTCCGCGGGATGGAGGTGCCGGACGTGCTCAGGTCCGGCGACCACGAGAAGATCCGAGCATGGCGGGAAAAGATGTCGCGGGAGAGAACGCAGTCCCGCCGACCAAAGGAGCGGTTCGATGAAGCGCCTTGACGACCTGGAGCAGCAGTACATGAAGGACGACTTGCCGACCTTTAGGATCGGCGACACCGTGGACGTCCACGTCTCGATCGTGGAGACGGTGGAAGTCGGCCGCGGCAAGACCGAGGAGAAGGAGCGCATCCAGGTCTTCAACGGAACCGTCATCGGCCGCCAGGGCACGAGCAACCGCGAGACCTTCACGGTCCGCCGCATCGTCGCCGGCGAGGGCGTCGAGCGGACCTTCCCCCTCCACTCCCCCAAGATCCGCAAGATCGAGGTGAAGCGGATGGGCCGCGTCCGCCGCGCGAAGCTCTACTACCTCCGCGACCGCACCGGCAAGGCCACGCGCGTCCGCGAGCGGATCTGGGACAAGAGCCGCATGGAGTACGAGCGCAAGAAGCAGGAAGCCCGCCGCGCGAAGCCGGCCGCCAGCTCAGCCGAAGAGTAGAGTCCCATGCGGGGCTCGTCTTCGTCGGGGGGACGGGCGGGCGAGCGGGCGGCCGAGAAGGAAGCCCGGCGCCGCGGCCTGACCGTCCTCGAACGGAACCTCGTCGCCGGCGGTGCCGAGATCGATCTCGTCGCCCTCGACGGCGAGGTTCTCGTTTTCATCGAGGTCAAGGCGCGAAGCAGCGACGCCCACGGAGTCCCGGAGGAGTTCGTGGACCTCGACAAGCGGCGTCGGATCGTCCGCGGCGCGCGCGCGTTTCTCAAGGGGAAGCGCCTGCTCGACCGCCCGCGCCGTTACGATATCGCCGCCGTCCGCCTCGGGCCGAAGGGCCGGCCCGAAGGTGTCCGCTGGACGGAAGCCGCCTTCGACGAGGGAGAGGTCCCGTGATCGACATCCGCGCCTACCTGTCGACCGAGCGAATCACCGAGCTTTCCAGCCGCACGAAGGACGGCGCCATCATGGAACTCGTGGCGTTGGCCGCGAAGAGCCCGGCCGTCGAGGACGCCGAGAAGCTGCAGGAGGCGATCTTCGAGCGCGAGGGAATCATGACGACGGGCATCGGCCTCGAGATCGCGATCCCCCACGCGAAGATCCCGTCCGTGAAGGAGTTCGTCGTCGCCGTAGGCACCGCGCCGGACGGCCTCGACTTCGACGCCTACGACGGCCAGCCGGTGAAGATCGTCGTCCTCATCGCCGGCCCGGGCCAGGAGCAGCAGCGATACCTCCAGATCCTCGCCCGCGTCACCCTCGGCCTGAAGAGCGAGGCGGTTCGTCGGGCGGTCCTCGACGCGACCACCCCGGAAGAGGTCATCGAGGTCCTGGTCGAAGCGCGGCCGTGATCGGAGTATCCTGCGCCCCATGGCGCGCACCGGCCTGATCCTCCTTCTCCT
>JBDLIY010000238.1:0-6365 GCA_039714635.1 Planctomycetota bacterium | reverse complement strand
CCTTCGGGGTCGATGCCCGGGGGCATCGGGAGAAGCGGCAGGAAGGCGGCGAAGAACCGGCCGAACCGCAGCGTCCACCGGCCCGGCGGGCGAAAGAGCCGGATCCCGGGAGCGGACAGAACGACCCCCGCGAGCCCCTCGGCGTGCTCCGCCACGTACTCGATCGCGATGAGACCGCCCATGCTGTGGCCGTAGACGACCTGCGGGAGGTCGGTTCCGCCGATGTGCTCGACGAAGGCCGCGAGGTCGCGGGCGTAGGTTCCGAAGTCCGAGACGTGGCCGCGGAGGCCCTCGGACCGGCCGAGACCCCGGTGGTCGCAGGCGTGGACCGACCAGCCGCCGGCGAGGAGCGTCTCGACGAGATGGCCGTAGCGGTCCGCGTGCTCCGCCGCCCCGTGGACGAGGATGACGCGGCCGCGCTCCTCGGCGGGCCGGTGCCAGCGGTAGTAGAGAGAGGTGCCGTCCGCCGTGGCGAACCGGCCGTCGCCGGATGTTCTTTCCATGGGAAGGATTGTAGGCTCGAAGGGCCGCGCTGGGAGAATGCCGCCCGTGAACGACGAGAGACGAGCCATCGACTTCCTGATGGAAGCGAACGCCCTGGACCAGGTTCCGCGCGCCGGATTCGTGATGAGCGGCGTCGCGCACCCCGAGAACGTCGCGGCCCACACCGCGGGGATGGCCGTCGCCTGCCTGCTGATCGCGGACCGCACGGAAGAAGCCGTGGACCGCGGTCGGTTGCTGACGATGGCGCTGCTCCACGACATCGGCGAGTCGCGGACCGGTGACGTGCCCCTCGTCGCGAAGACGGACGCCGACCGCTGTGCCGAGGCCGCCGCCGTCGCCGACATGCTCGACGGGATGCCGGCGGAGTACGCGGCCGTCCTCGCCGAGTACGAGGCGTTAGAGACGGTGGAAGCGCGGATCGTCAAGGCCGCGGACAAGCTCCAGATGATGGCGAAGATCCTGGCCTACGAAGCCGACGGGGACGGCGACCTCGGCGCGTTCTGGGAGAACGGACGGAACTTCCACGACGCGGGCCTGCCCGCCGCGCGGGCGCTCTTCGACGAGATCCGCGCGCGCCGAGCGACGTGATCGGCCGGTGACGGCAACCTCGCCGTCTCCTGGCGGATCCGGCTGAGCGAGGTCGAGAAGCCGATCCGGGCCCGGGATGTCGCCGTCGGCGGAGACGAACCGATGGTCATCCAGTTCCCCGCCGTCCGGACCCGGGAGGCGGCGGGGCGCACGTGCCTGGACCCCGGCGTCGAGACGGCGCTCGTCCGGCTGGCGGGCGAGAAACCGCTCACGGTCTTCGTCTCCGCCGTGCCCGTGGAGGTCCCCGACGGCGTCGGGCCGACGGACACGCTCGGGCTGCTCCCCGAGTCCGAGAGACCGTCCGAGCCGCGCGAGCCCGAGCCGGATCCTCACCTCGACCGCGCGGCGGAGCGCGAGCCCCCGACGCGCGGCCGGCGGGTGGCGATCGCGATCGGGACCCTGAAGGAACTCCCCCTTACGCGCCCGCTCCACCTGGACGCCGTCGCCGGGGCGCTCTTCCTGTCCGGGGTCGACGTCGTCCGCCAGACGAGCGCGGCCGCCGCCGCCGAGCCGGGGGCCGGCCTCCGCTGGCTCCTCGAGACCTCCTACCTCCGGGACACGGTTCTCCGTCCGAGCGGAGTCCCCCTTCCGAAGACGGCCGTGGCTCCGGTCGGATTCGAAGGATGGTTCGACGTCCGGGACGGCGAGACCGTCCTCGATTTCCAGTACTCGACCCTGTCGGAGATCCGGAACGTGTCGAAGAGGCGCGGCGACGTCGAGTTCCCCGTCGAGCGGCCGATGATGGTGGAGAAACGCGGCGTCCTCCGCCTGCGCGGCGCCGTGGACGTCATGCCGATCGGGACGCTGACGGACGGGCGGACGCTCGTTCTGGTCGTCCGGCGCGCCGCGCCGCGGTAGACTCGCGGGCATGATTCAGCTGCTCGCGCTTCTCGCCCTCCTCGCGGCGGACGACCTGCCGACGGTCTCCGCGAAAGACGACCTCGTCATCACGCAGTCCTGCCGGATCCGGCCCGGGACCTACGTCATCGAAGACGCCGGAGAGCCCGGCGTGCTCCGGATCGAGGGCGACGACCTCCTCGTCGACCTGACCGGCGTGACGATCGTCGGGGCGAAGAAGGGGACGGATCCCGACCGCTACCGCGGGACCGGGCTGATCGTCACGGGGAACCGGAACATCGTCCGGCGGGGGGCGTTCCGCGGCTTCCGGGTCGCGGTGCGCGTGGACGGCGGCGAGGGCCACTGGCTGTTCGGCCTCGATGTCTCGAACAACTTCGCCCAGCGGCTGGCGAGTACGCGGGAGAAGGAGGTCAGCACCGACTGGCTCTGGCCCCATCACAACGACGACGGCGAGTGGGCGAAGGTCTACGGCGCCGGGATCCACGTCGAAAGGGCGAAGGGTGTCCGCGTCATCGAGTGCTCGGGCCACAACTCCCAGAACGGCCTGATCCTCGACCGGTCGAACGGCTGCGTCGTGCGGCGGTGCGACTTCTCCTTCAACTCCGGGTGGGGGATCGCGCTGTGGCGCTCCTCGGAGAACCGGCTGGAACGCAATCGCTGCGACTTCTGCGTCCGCGGCTACTCCCACGGGGTCTACGACCGCGGCCAGGACTCCGCCGGCTTCCTCGTCTTCGAGCAGTGCCACAGAAACGAGTTCCGGGAGAACTCGGCGACGCACGGCGGCGACGGCTTCTTCCTCTACGCCGGCCACGAGACGACGAAGAAGACGGGCGAGGGGGGCTGCAACGACAACCTCGTCGTCGGGAACGACTTCTCCCACGCGGTGGCGAACGGGATCGAGGCGACGTTCTCGTCGGGGAACCGCTTCCTCGACAACCGGCTCGACGACTGCAACTACGGCGTCTGGGCCGGGTACTCCCGGAAGACGGAGATCCGGGGCAACGTGATGCGCGGCTGCACATATGCCGGGGTGGGGATCGAGCACGGTTCGGAGAACGTGATCGCCGGGAACGTGATCGAGGACAGCCGCCGCGGCGTCTGGCTGTGGTGGGACGAGGACAAGGAGTTCCTCGAGTCCGTCTACGGGAAGAAGACGCGGACCGACTCGGCGGACACCGAGGTCTCCGGAAACCTCATTCGCGGCGGGAAGGCGGGGCTCTTCCTCGATCGCTCCGCGCGGATCCGCTTCGTCGGGAACACCGTGGAGGGCCTGCCGGAGGACGCGGTGGTCGTGACGAAGGGGGAGTGCCCGGACCTCGTCGTCGAGGCGGCGAAGGAGCCGGTGGCGCCGAAGGTCCGCGCCTGGCGGGACGCGCCGGGGGCCCGCCGTGGCCGGAAGCACATCGTCGTCCACGAGTGGGGGCCGTACGACTACCGCGCCCCGCTGCTCGTCCCCCGACGGATCTCCGGCCGGCCGACGGCGGTCTTCACGCTGCTCGGGCTGACCCGGACGCCGAAGCTCGTGAAGACGGAGGGGCCGGTGACGGTCCACTTCCGGATGGACTCCGGCGGTCTGCCGCAGATCGTCGTCAAGCCGGCGGAGGGGGCGCCGGACTGGGCCCCGTTCCGGTTCGTCCTCGAGGCGCAGGGCGCTGAGATCGTCGGGGAGGGCGTCCTGCTCCGCGCCGAGTGGGCCGTACGCCACTGGGCGTGGGAGAAGGACCCCCGGGAGGATCCGGAGGCGTTCGCGGCCCTGCTGAAGACGAAGCCCGGCCGGGAGCGGAAGCTGGCCTCGCTGGAGCTGCCCTGGCGGTACGGCGGGCCCGGCGATGAGGTCGGGAAGGACCGTTTCGCGACGGTGGCGGAGACGACGCTCGATCTGCCGGAGGGGGAGTGGGAGATCGTGACGGTCTCCGACGACGGGGTCCGGGTTTTCGTGGACGGGGAGAAGATCCTCGAGAACTGGACGCATCACGGGCCGACGGAGGACCGGGCGACGGTGAAGCTGGCGGCGGGGAAGCACCGGATCCGGGTGGAGCACTTCGAGATCGACGGCATGGCGTGGCTTTCGTTCCGGATCGAGAAGAAGGCGCCCTGATCGTCGACCCTGAATAGCAATTGCCGTTCCGGGCCGAACTTCCGCTAAACTGGCCGTTCCTCGAGGGTCAAGCGCGGGAGAACCCCCATGCCGGCACGCAGTTCGAACAAGGATCGCATCGCCAAGGCCGCCGCGGAAGCGGCAGCCGGCAAGAAGGCGAAGGCGAAGAAGAAGGCGGCCAAGAAGAAGGTGGCCAAGAAGAAGACCTCGCGCAAGAAGGCCGCGACGAAGAGCGCCGGCCGCCTGAAGCTCGTCTGGGTCGTCTGCGACCACTCCGGCTCCGGCGTGAAGGAGTTCGCCTTCAACGAAGAGAAGCTCGCCCGCAAGGAGGCGAAGCGCCTCAGCGAGGACAAGGGCAAGGCCCACTTCGTGAAGAAGGACAAGATCCCGCTGGAGTAACGGCTACTTCATCTCCCCGTCTTCGACCTCCCTGGACGCCTTCACCCGCTTGCAGACGACCTCCATGACCTTGGCCTTCTCGCCGAGCCCGAGGTCGTAGCCGGTGATCGTCAGCGTGTCCTCGTCCACCAGCGTCCAGTCGAAGCGGGCGTACTTCCCGACCATGTCCATCGTGGGCTCGTTCATCGCGCCGTAGAGGCGGATCGTCTTCCCGTCCCGGTTGCCGTGGCCGTGCAGCATGGCAATGCCGGTGCCCCCGCTGTCCGCCCACGTGCTGACGAACCGCTTCTCGAAGTTGTCGTAGCCGATGAGGCCAACCGCCGACCAGGGCTGCCCCCCGAAGTTCCCTTCGGTCTTCGTTTCGAGGAACCGGCCGCCCAGGATCATCCCGTACTCGGCCGTCCCGTTCATCTTCATCGGCTCGGATCCCGGGCCGCCCATCCAGAAGGTTGTCTCCGTCGTCCAGTTCCCGGCCAGCTTCGCCAGCCACTTGTGAGGCGTGCCCACCTTCATCGTCTCCGCCCAGCGCTTCATCATCTCCGCTTCGGAGGGAGGCTGGATCGGGTCTTCCTGCGATACCGCGTGACTCGTCACGACCGCCGTCGCGATCACGAGGGCGAGGGCGGCAAGAGTGCAGCCTGGCTTCATCTCGGACTCCTGTCTTCTTGCGAATGTCTCTTGATTGTGACTCAGGGCGCCGAGTGAACACGTCCCGGCGGCCGCCTCCAAGGATCGTCCGGAAGAACGGGGGGAGGTTGGGGGGGCGTCGCACGTCTAAGAGGATGTCGAAATCAACCGATGGGCGAGGAGACGAAACGATGAAGTCGAGCGTGACGTTGCTGCTGGTGGCCCTGCTGTTCGTCGGCGGAATCGCCTTCGCGCAGGGAATCGTGGTCCAGCCGGAAAAGGCCGAGCCGGAGAAGAAGCCGGAGGCGCCGAAGAAGGTCGAGGAGGACGTCGAGATCGAGCTGGACCTGGAAGATCCCGACGGCGAGGGGGAGAAGAAGGCGGCGAGGATGATCTCCTTCTCCGGGGATTGGGACAAGATCCCGCCGGAGATGAAGGAGAAGATCCTCGCGAGTCTGCGGAAGCGGTTCTCCGAGGAGGAGATGAAGGAGGTCCTGAAGTCCCTCGAGGCAAGTGATGGCAAGGCGGGGAAGATGGGCGAAGCCCACGTTCTCCTCCGCGGCCAGTCCGGGAAGCAGGGCCGGTTCGTGGTCGGGAAGCCGGTGAAGAAGGTCGTCGTCGTGGAAGAGGGCGGCGACGCCGATCTCGGCGCCGTGATCGAGCAGCTGAAGCAGCTTCGCGCCCGGGTCGGCGGCGTCCGGATGAGGAGCTTCGACGGCCACCCGGGCCAGGGCGCGCGCGGGGGCCACGGCGGCTGCGGCTGCGGCCGGTGCGCTCCGCCCGCGCCCCGTCCTCCGGCCTGTCCTCACTGCGGGCCGCGGCACGGTCGCCCCGGCGGGGGCCACGCCGGCTTCGACGGCGGCCTGCGCCAGTCGATCGACGCGCTGCGCGGTGAGATCTCAGGGCTCCGCCACGAGATCCGGTCGATGCGCGGCGCCCACGCGCCGAAGGCTTCCGGCACCTACCACATGTCCGGGACGAAGGGCGGCCCGTTCGGCGTCGCGGTGAAGAAGGCCCCGGCGTCGAAGCACCCCGCCCCGCCGCCGAAGGCGGTCGCGGTCGGGAAGGGCGGTGCCGGCGGCGTCTTCATCGGCCGCGCGCCCGTGAAGGCCGACCCGCGCCAGGCGAAGCTGGAGAAGGAAGTGGCGGACCTCCGCAAGGAGACGGCCCACCTGAAGGCGATGATGGCCGAGCTCCTTCGCAAGATGGACGAGATGCAGAAGGCTTCGAAGGACAAGTAGTCGGGTTGTCGAGCCCGTGCAGCAGCGGAGGGGCGGTCGCTTTCGGCGGC
>JBDLIY010000237.1:0-6367 GCA_039714635.1 Planctomycetota bacterium | reverse complement strand
GGAGGGGGCGGCGGCCTCTTCGGAAGGAAGAAGGGCTGATGGCGACCGGGCGCAAGAAGCTCCTGGGCCAGATCCTCAAGGAGCAGCGGATCTGCCACGAGGGCATGATCCAGGAGGCCCTGGCGATCCAGGGCTCGGAGGGCGGCCTGTTCGGGCAGATCCTCATCCGCCTGGGCCACGTCACCGAGGGAGACGTCCTCAAGGCGCTGGGCGTCCAGGCCGGGATGGAGGTGATCGATCTCGCCGAGGTGACGATCGACCCCGAGGCCGTGAAGCGCATCGACTACAACATGGCGTCGATGTTCCAGGTGCTCCCGACGCACTTCGACGCGGACGGGGCCCTCGTCGTCGCGATGGGGAACCCGATGAACCAGGGCGTCCTCGACGACGTCCGGTTCATGGCGAACGCGGAGGTGAAGGGCGCCGTCGCGGACGCCGACCAGCTCACGAAGGCGATCGAGCGCCTGTACGAGGACAAGGCGAGCACGATGGACAAGCTCGCCGCGGAGGCGGAGGACGCCCCGGAAGCCGACGTCACGGGCGGTCCCGTCGATCTCGCCGACGCGGAGGCGATGGCGCAGTCCGCCCCCGTCATCAAACTCCTCAACTACGTGCTGTTCCAGGCGATCCGCGACCAGGCGGCGGACATCCACCTCGAGCCCTTCGAGGACGAGTTCAAGATCCGCTACCGCGTGGACGGCGTCCTCTACGAGCTCGATCCGCCGCCGATCCACCTGGCCACCGCGCTGATCTCGCGCGTGAAGGTCATGGCGGGCCTCGACATCTCCGAGACGCGCCTGCCGCAGGACGGCCGCATCGAGCTGTCGATCTCCGGCCGGCCCGTCGACCTGCGTGTCTCGACGCTGCCGACGATGTTCGGCGAGTCGTGCGTGATGCGGATCCTCGACCGCTCCGTCGTCCAGCTGGACATGGGCCAGATCGGGCTCCGCGACGACGAGCAGGCGCGGATCCGGGAGATGATGAAGCTCCCGCACGGCATCATCCTCGTCACCGGCCCGACCGGCTGCGGCAAGACGACGACGCTCTACAGCGTCCTCCGGGAGATGAACACGGTCGACCGGAAGATCATCACCACCGAGGACCCGGTCGAGTACGACATCGAAGGCATCATGCAGGTCCAGGTGAACGAGGAGATCGGGGTCACCTTCGCGGCCTGCCTGCGCTCCATCCTGCGCCAGGACCCGGACGTCATCCTCATCGGTGAGATCCGGGACAAGACGACGGGCGACATGGCGGTGCAGGCCTCCCTGACCGGCCACGTCGTCTTCTCCACGGTGCACACGAACGACGCGCCGGTGGCGGTCACGCGTCTCGTGGACCTCGGCGTCGAGCCGTTCCTCCTCGCCGCGACCCTCGAGTCCGTCGTGGCCCAGCGGCTCGTCCGCCGGATCTGCGACGAATGCCGGACCCACTACGAGCCCAGCGACGAGGCGCTGATGGAGCTGGAGCTCCGCCCCGAAGAGACCTCGGGGAAAATGTTCGCGTACGGCAAGGGCTGCGAGAAGTGCCACTACACCGGATACAAGGGCCGGGCCGCGATCTTCGAGATCATGCGCGTTACGGACCGCATCCGTGAGCTTATGATGGATAATGTACCCACGTCCCGGCTCCGGGCGGCGGCCCTCGAGGAGGGCATGCGGACGCTCCGCGAGAGCGGCCTGCTCGCCATCTACGACGGGGTGACGACGATCGAGGAGGTCGTCCGCGAGACGATCGCCAGCATGTAGCGCCCGCATGGTCTTCGAGTCACGCACCGACGGCCATGCGCTGGCCGTCCTGCACCGGCTGTCAGGCTGTCATTGAAGGAGGGCCCCATGGCCCAGAAGACGAGCGCCCAGACGCGGAAGGAAGCCGCGCTGGCCGAGCTGTCGCAGCCGGCGAAGAAGCCGCGCAGCATCCTCGGCGGGAAGAAGGTCGGCGACAAGCCGCTGACTCTCTTCACCTCCCAGCTCGCGATCCTCCAGGACGCCGGCCTGCCGATCGTGCGGTGCCTGAAGATCCTGGAAGGCCAGATGAAGGCGGGCTACTTCAAGTGGGTGCTGGCGAACGTCCGGGAGGACGTGGAGAGCGGCTCGCCCCTGTCCGACGCGATGGGCAAGCACCCCGGCGTCTTCGACGAACTCTACGTCAACATGGTGAAGGCGGGTGAGGCGGGTGGTGTCCTCGACACCATCCTGAACCGCCTGTCGGAGTTCAAGGAGAAGGCCGAGCGCCTGAAGAAGCGCATCGTCTCGGCCTCGGTCTACCCGATGGTGGTCTTCATCGTCGCCACGGCGATCCTCTTCTTCATCATGATCTTCGTGGTGCCGAAGTTCGAGGAGGTCTTCGCCCAGATGGGAGGGGAACTCCCCGCGGTCACGAAGGTGCTCCAGAGGGTCTCCTCGTGGCTGCTCGGCAAGGGCGGCCCGTTCCCCGGCGCCGGTGTGGTCTACATCCTGATCTTCATCGTGCTGATGGTCGTGGCGTTCCGCCTCGTCAAGATGACGAAGGGCGGGAAGCGGTTCTTCGACCGGGTGAAGCTCCGGATGCCCCTGATCGGCGTCCTGACGCGGAAGACGATCGTGGCGCGCTTCTCGCGGACGTTCGGCACCCTGATCCAGTCCGGCGTGCCGATCCTCGAAGCCTTGAACATCGTCCGGGACTCCATCGACAACGTGATCCTGCGCGACGCCGTCACACGGGTGCACGACGCGATCCGGGAGGGTGAGAACATCGCCCGGCCGCTCGGCGAGAGCGGCATCTTCGACGACATCGTGGTCAACATGATCGACGTCGGGGAAGAGACCGGTGAACTCGACAAGATGCTGCTCAAGGTCGCGGACACCTACGACGAGGAGGTCGACCTGGCCGTCGCCTCCTTCGTCTCCGTCCTCGAGCCGCTGCTGATCGTGGTCATGGGTATCGCGGTCGGGTTCATCGTGGTCGCTCTGTTCCTCCCGCTTCTGGGTATCGTCGAGAAGATCGGCCAGGGAGGGTAGTGATCCGAAGTGGCCGAGAGCGCGGAGGGCCTGTCTGGAGATCAGTGCGTCCGTTGCACCGAGAGGGCCGATGCGCCCGAGCCGGCAAGGAGCGAGGAGGAGTCAACCCCTGGCGGGTTGGCGACGACGAGTGACGCAGACCGGGCGGGATGCAGCGGCTCTCGAATGCAGCAATGATCTCCAGACAGGCCCTGTGAGGCGCCCGTGTCGCTGAGATACAAGATCATGGCGGCGGTGATCTTCATCACCGTGGTGGTCCTCACGGTGGTCATCGCCGTCGTGCTCGTGGAGCTCTACAACCTCCGGGACGAATACCGCGAGCACGACCGGAAGTTCCGCCAGAACACGATCGACTGGATCACCAGCAACCTCGACCTCATCGACGACGACCACTCCCCGGTCACCGGCTTCGAGTTCATCCGCGAAGTCATCTACGTGAAGGGGGAAGAGGCGCGCGGGGGCGTCGAGCTGATCAAGACGCGCCGCGACCCGACGGACGATGAGCTGGAGGCCGTCCGGGACCTGGTTCGTCGCGCGATCCGGGAGTACGCCGAGGCCGAGGAGCTGGGAACCCGGGTCCTCGTCATCGACGGCAACTCCTTCGCCGTCCCCGACCGCACGGACCTGGGACCGCCGGCGCCGGGCGGCTTCTACTTCACGCTCGACATCCCGAGCTTCATGCCCCACGAGCCGCTGCAGAAGGTCTACATCTTCACGCTGATCGGCATCGTGGCGATCATCGTCGTCATCTACTACGTCATCTCCCGCACCGTGATCCGGCCGCTGGAGAGGCTCCATCGGGCCACCCGGCGCGTGGCGAACGGCGACTACTCGAGACCGGTGCCGGAGTCCGGCCGCGAGGACGAGCTGGACACGCTGATCGAGACGTTCAACTCGATGATGGTGGACCTCGGGAACTTCCGGAAGCACCTGCAGGTGCGCGTCGACGAGGCGCAGTCGCACGCCCGGCAGGCCGAGAAGACGCTCGTCATCGCCCAGCGGCTGGCCGCCACCGGCAAGCTGGCCAGCGGCATCGCGCACGAGGTGAACAACCCCCTCGGCGGGATGATGAACGCGGCGCGGCGCCTGCTGCGGGAGGCGCCGGACGATCCCAAGCGCGTCGAGTACCTGAACCTCATCAGCGAGGGGCTCCAGCGGGTCCAGGAGACGGTGAAGAAGATCCTCCAGTTCACCCCGCACAAGGTGGCGCCCCAGCCGGTGGAGATCGCCACCGTGCTGCGCCGCGCGCTCGCCCTCGCCAGCCACCGGATCGAGAAGGAGGGGACGGACGTCGTCGTCGACCTGCCGGCGAAGGCGCGCGTCTTCGGCGATCCGTTCGAATTGCAGCAGGTCTTCCTCAACCTCCTGATCAACGCGCTCGACGCGATCGCGGAGACCGGCAACGACGGCGAGATCGCCATCCGCGGCGTGCCGGAAGACGGACTGCTGCGGATCCTGATCCAGGACAACGGGATCGGGCTCCGGACCGAGGACATCTCCCAGGTCTTCGACCTCTTCTTCACGACGAAGGAGGTGGGGGAGGGCACGGGCCTGGGCCTGTCCATCGCGCACAACGTCATCCAGAATCACGGGGGGTCGCTCCGGTTGTCCGGGGAGCCCGGGAAGGGAGCGGAGGTGGAGATCGTGCTGCCCCTCCTCGACGGAGGTGAGTAGCCTCGTCTCGTTTCTCGCGGAAGAGGGATCCCGGCTCGCCGGCATGGGCGTCCTCCTCCTCCTCTCCGCCGTATTCTCGGGCTCGGAGACGGCGTTCTTTTCCCTCTCCCGCGCCGCGATCCGGTCCTTCTCCGAGGAGAAGGGGCTCCCGGCGGCCTTCGTGACGAACCTCTGCCGCAATCCGCGGGAACTCCTCGTGACGGTGCTCCTGGGAAACCTCGCGGTTTCCGTCGGCTACTTCTCCCTGGCCGGGGTGCTCGCGATCCAGGCCGGCGGGACGTGGGGCGTCGTCGTCAGCGTCCTCATCCTGCTGCTGTACATCCTGGTGGGGGAGTTCCTCCCGAAGGGCTTCGCCCTCGTCCACCCCGAGCCGGTCTGCCGCGCGGTCGCCGCTCCGCTCTGGGCGCTGGGCAAGGCGATCTGGCCGGTGCGTCGCGGCCTCGGCGCCGTCGTCGCGGCGGCGGCGTTCCTCACGCGGTCTCCGTCGGCGCGGGAGTCCCTCGTCACCGTGGAGGAGTTGAAGGACTACGTCCGTCTCTCCGGGGCCGCCGGCGGCCTGGCGGACGACGAGCGCGAGATGGTCCGGGACGTCATCGAACTCGGCCGGATCCGCCTCCGGGAGGTGCTCGTTCCCCGCGTGGACATGGTCGCCGTCGACATCGACGACGATCGGGAGACGCTGCTCGCCGTGGCGCGGGAGAAGCAGGTCTCCAAGGTGGTGGTGATCGAGGGCGAGCCGGATCGCGTGCGCGGCTGGGTCTCCGTGAAGGACTTCCTCTACCACGAGGACCGCGGCATCCGGGACCTGCTCCGGGAGATCCCCGCCGTGCCGGAGACGAAGACCGCGGAGTCGCTCCTGCGGGAGTTCCGGGACACGGGCGCCCAGATGGCGCTGGTCGTCGACGAGTACGGCGGCACCGAGGGCATCGTCACGCCGGAGGACCTCGTGGAGGAGATCGTGGGAGAGATCTCCGACGAGTACGACCCGGAGGCCGGCCGGGTCCAGCGCATCGCCAAGGGGACGGCCATCGTGCCCGGCGAGCTGCCGATCCGGGAGTGGGAGGAGCGCTCCGACCTGCCGCTGCCGCGGGGCAAGTACGACACGGTGGGCGGCTTCGTGCTGGAGACGCTGGGTCGCCTGCCCCGGCCCGGGGACCAGGCGGCGGTCGAGGGCGTCCGCTTCACGGTTCTGCGCGTCCGCCGGAGCCGGATCCTCAGCCTGCTGGCGGACGGGATGGAGGGCCGATCGTGAACCTCCTCCCCGAGATCGCGGCCCTCCTCGCGGCCACCGCCGGCTCGTTCTACTTCTCCGGCATCGAGACCGGGATCTACGCCCTGAACCGGGTCCGCCTCCGGGTCCGGGCCGAGGAGGGCGACCCCGCCGCCCGCCGCGTGGCCGACCTGGTGGCCGAACCCCAGTCGACGATCTCGACGATCCTCATCGGCAACCACACCGCGAACTACGCCGCCACCTTCTTCTGCATGGCGCTGATCGTCGCGCTGTTCGACGTGGCGGACCCGGAGCTCGTCAACACCCTCGTCCTCACGCCGGTGCTCTTCGTGACGGGGGAGATCCTGCCCAAGGACACGTTCCGGATGCGGGCCGACACGCTCGTCTACCGCTGGTCCCGGCCGCTCGCGATCGCCTGCGTCGTCTTCCGCCCCGCCGCCCTGCTCCTCCGGTGGCTCGGCCG
>JBDLIY010000236.1:0-6395 GCA_039714635.1 Planctomycetota bacterium | reverse complement strand
CATACGGTGTCAGGGCAATTCCAACGTAGACACGAGGAACCAGCACCCGCGGCGCCCGTCGCTCCCCTCGGGAGTCAGGGCAATTCCAGCGTAGACACGAGGAACCAGCACCCGCGGCGCCCGTCGCTCCCCTCGGGAGTCAGGGCAAATCCAACGTAGTTGGCTCCCCTCCGCCGGCAAGTGGCAAAGCGACGCCTGTCAGCGTTCTGTCGGTCTGTCGGAAATCCGGGCGGCGGTTTGTTCGAGACACGTCCCGAGCGGGAAATCTTCCGCCGCCCGGCGCGCCGCCGCCCGCGGTGACTCCGCCAGCAGGTCCGCGGCGTGACGGGCCAGGCCCGCGACGTCCGACGGGTGAGCGCAGGCCCTGACCGCGCCGCTCTCCCCCAGATGCGGAACCGCCCCGTTCCTCGCCGTCGTCGCCACCGGCGTCCCGCAGGCCAGCGCCTCCAGCGTCGTCAGCGGGAACGGATCGTAGTACGTCGGCTGGAGCAGGACGTCCGCGGCCCGGATCGCCTCCGCCGGATCTTCGAGACGGCCGAGATACCGGGCGCCGGCCGGCAGCGAACCGGGATCGCCGCCGGCGACGAGGAGGTGCGGGAGCGCGCCGTCGTCGCGCAACCGCGTGAACGCCTCCCGCGCGAACCGCCAGCCCTTGAGGCGCGGGTTCCCGGCGACAAAGAGCGCCGCGCGCCCGTCGATCCCGAGCCGATCCCGCGCCGCGTCGCGGCCGCCGGGCGCGAACCGCTCGAGGTCCACGCCGTTCGGGACGACCTCGATCCGGCCCTCGAGGCCCGGGTAGTGCCGTAACAGGTCGCCGCGGACCATGTCGGAGACCGCCTGGACGCCCGGGACATCGGGCCCCGTGAGGAGTTCCCTCTCCAGACGAAGGAAGTTCCGGACACGTCCCCGGGGGAGAGCGATCCCCCCTTTCGCTTCGCGGTGCGCGGCGAACGCCTCGGTCACGGAGCCGCCGTGGGGCACGTAGACGTCGCAGGCCAGCAGATGCCGGAAGCCGAGGACGCGGTCGAACGCCTCCGCCTTCGTGAACAGCCGCGCCCGCTCCGCGAAGTCCCGGTCGCGCCCGGCACGGGTCAGACCGCGGCTGCGGATCGGGTGGTGCGCGAAGCGCGGGTCCGACACGGCCCGATCCCCGGAGACGAGATGCGGCTCGTGCCCCGACGCACGCAGGTGGTCGGCGAGGTCGGCGACCCAGCGTTCGAGGCCTCCCTTGCCGGGCGTGTAGTGGTCGAGGACGAAGGCGATCCGCATGGTATCCGGCCTACCCGACCCGGGCCGCGCCGCCGTGGGCGATCAGCGCGTCCACCGGGCCCAGGCCGTAGGGCGTGCCCTCCTCGATCGCCTTCAGGACCGTGCCACCGCCGGTGAAGAAGTAGTAGCGGGCGTCGTCCATGGCCTGGAGGTAGAGGCCGGGGCTCAGGTTCTTGAACTCCTGCAGCGTGTCCCCGCCTCCGTAGAACTTCTGAGCGTCGGAGTTCCGGTCGATGGTGCTGTCCAGCGTCGCCGAGCCCTCGCAGAAGTGAGGGGTGAAGCCCATCACGGCGTTGACGAAGATGGTCTTCGCGCCGGCCATGATCTCGGCGAACCGGGGCAGCTCGAAGGACTCGGGGGCCACGTCGAGAACGTAGGAAAGCTCATCGCCTTCCGAGAGCTCCCGGACATCGCGGACGCGGTAGCGCCCCTCGATCCGCCCCTCCAGGGTGTCCGACTCCACGACGAGCGGCATCTCCACGATCTTTTGCGCCGTCCGGTCCTGCTCCACCAGGACCTTCGCGGCCTCGATGTCCGGGTCGCTGACGCCCTTGATGCGGATGCCGTACTTCGCGCAGAGGAAGGTGTTGTAGATCACGCCGCCGAGCACCAGGTGATCGACCTTCCGGTAGATCTTTTCGAGAGGGCCGATCTTGGTGTCGTACTTGGCGCCGGCCACGACCGCCACGAAGGGACGGACGGGGTCGAGCACCCGCGTCAGGTTCATCAGCTCCTTCTGCATCAGGAAGCCCGCGTAGCTCGGCAGGTGACCGGTGATATCGAAGGTCGAGGCGTGCGGCTGCCAGGAACCGAACGCGTCGTTCACGAAGACATCCGCGAGGCCGGCCAGCTGAACCGCCAGGCGGTTTCTCTTCTCCCCCGCCTGCTCTTCCCCTTCGAACCACCGCGTGTTCGGCAGGTAGATCCCGCCGACCCGCCCGCGCCGGAGGTCCCGGATGTGCCAGTTGATGGAGGTGTCGATCTCGCGGATGCCGCGCTCCGCGTCCACCGGCAGGTCCGGCACCACGAAGCTGGTGTGGAGCTTCCGCTCCAGGTAGTCGGCCACCGGCTGTACCGATGTGGCCTGGTCGGCGTGGATCTTCCCGGTTTTCTTGTCCCGCGGCCGCCCCACGTGCGACATCAGGATCAGCCGGCCGCCCCGCTCCACGATGCTGTAGAGCGTGCCGATCGTCGCGTCGATCCGGTAGGGGTCGCGGACGATCCCCTTCTTGACGACGTTGTGGTCCACCCGGACCAGCACGATCCGGTCACGCAACTCCGCGTTCTGGACGAGCGGCAACCGCGGGTCGATCTCTCCCGTCATGGCGTTCATCGGATGCTCCTCACCTGGCTTCACTCGCGCGATTTGGCGCGACGGTTTTCCGCGCCGCGTGGCGCGCGATCTTCGCCGCCTTCCCCGCCACCTTCGCCGCGAACGCCTTCTCCCGCGGGCCGAGCTTCGCCACGCCGAAGTACTCCCGCAGGAAGCGCACCGCGTCCGTGTTCGTGACCGGCGGACGCGGGGCCGAGTGCCACAGCGCGGCCGCGTCCTTCACGAACCAGCGCTTCCGCAGCCCGGGCTTCTTCCGGACGCGCTGCAGGTCGATGACCGTGATCCGCTCCCCCGCCGGAGCGTCGGGAGCCGTGATCAGGTGGCAAGCGTAGAAGTCGCGGTGGTGGATCTCGAAACGGCGCATCCGGCGCAGGATCCCCGCCACCTCGATCACGATCTCCCGCCGCGTCGGCGTGTCGACCGCGCCTTCGGTCAGGAGGTCGTCCAACGGCCGGCCGGGCGATTTCTCCACCCAGATCACCGAGCCGCGCCCCACGTCTTCGCCGAGGGCGAACCCGCGCATCGAAAGGACCCCGGCGCGCGCGAGCATCCGCGCGGCGTTCCATTCGGCCGCCGCCGGCGTCGGGCCGCGCCCCTTGACCCGGAGGTGGCGCTTCGCGAAGAAGACCCGCCCCCGCGTCTCGATCCGCCAGTTCGACCGGTCCGCCAGCGTCCGGAGATGGATCGCGCCCTCGCCCTCGTACGTGAAGAGATCCTCGAACGACGCGATCCCGAGCGACTCGAGGAACTTCCGGTCCTCCGGCGCCGCCACGAGCCGATCGCGGCGCCAGCGTCGTCGGCGAGAGAGCTTCCGCGCCGCCGCGTCGAGCGCCGCTGTGAAGTCCGGCCGGCCCGACGGGCGCTCGCCGAGGTAGCCCGTCAGGAGCCGCACGCGCTCCGCGTCGGAGGCCTCCCCGTACGGAAACGTCAGGTCCAGCGCGGCGAGATCGCGCGCCCGCGGCTTTCGGCCTTTCCGCTTCGCGAGGCGCGCCGCGTCGATCAGGTAGAGCTGCCCCGGTCGGCCGGCGAGGAGGTGGTGGGCGAAGAGGTCGGGACAGGTGAAGCCACGGTCGTGCATCGCCCGGATCTCCGACCCGATCGACGTCACGAACCGCCGTCGGGCCTCGCCGTGGAGAACCCGGAGCACGTGCGGGATCGGCAGCACGCCGGGCGGCCGGACGGTCACGAGGAACGAACCCGACTCGCTCTCTCCCCACGCCGCGACCGGCACCGCGTCCGGACCGGGGCCGGCGCCGAGCCGCTCGAAGGCCTTCCGCTCCCCGCGACCGGCCTTCGCGTCGCCGGGGAAGCGCTTCAGGAAGAGGTCGCCGTCGATCCGGACGGTGGACCGTCCCTTGTGGGCCGCGACGAGGTGACCGCCGGTGAACGCCATGGCCGAGCCGAAGCTCGTGATGCCGCGGCGAGCGAGGCCCTCCTCGTACTCCGGGGAGACGTGGAAGCGGGCCACGTCGCTCATGGTGAGTCCCCGAGGATGATCTCGACCGCCTCCGGGAGCCCGGCCGCCCGCGGCACCTCGTCCGGAGCGTCGCGGTCGCCGAGCATCACGACGCGGCACCCGGCGGCGAGGCCGGCGAGGACGTCGCTCTCCCGGTCCCCCACCATCCAGCAGCGCGCCAGGTCGAGGTCGAGATCGACGGCGGCGCGATCGAGCAGGTCCGTCCCCGGCTTCCGGCAGGCGCAGCCCTCGCCCGGCACGTGGGGGCAGTGGTAGATCGCGGCGAAGCGGATCCCCGCCAGCTCCGCAAGGCGCTCGTTCACCGCCCGGAAGTCCTTCTCTTCATAGTAGCCGCGCCCGATCCCGGACTGGTTCGAGACGATCGCCAGGAGGAACCCCGCGGTCTCGAGGCGATCGAGCGCCTCCACCACCCCGCGGAGGAGGCGGACCTTCTCCGCCTCGTGGATGTAGCCCGGATCGTCGATGAGCGTCCCGTCCCGATCGAGGAGCACCGCGCGGCGGCCCACGGTCAGTGGTCCTTCATCTTCTCGATGAGGCGCGTGGAGGAGAGCCCGGGGATCAGCGGCACCAGGTAGACGCGTCCGCCGTTCGCCTCGACGACCTCCCGGCCCACCACCCCCTTGTCCCGCCAGTCCTCGCCCTTCACGAGCACGTCCGGCCGGATCGTCTCGATCTCCGGCAGCGGCGTGTCGCCGTCGAAGACGATGATGTGGTCCACGGATTCCAGCTCGGAGAGCACCTGCACGCGGTCGGCCTCCTCGCGCACGGGACGATCATCGCCCTTCAGCCGGCGGATGGACGCGTCGGAGTTCAGGCCGACGACGAGGGCGTCGCCCTCCGTCCGGGCCGTCGTCAGGAGCCGGATGTGGCCCGAGTGCAGGAGGTCGAAACAGCCGTTGGTGAAGACGATCTTCTCGCCGCGCTGCCGTCGCGCCTCGAGCACCTCCACCAGGTCCTCGAGGGGAAGACGCTTGCGCCCGGCCCGCGTCCGGCCGGCCTCGTGCAGGCTCTCCAGGATCTCCTCCCGGCTGACCGGCACGACGCCGAGCTTGCCGATCGCGATGCCGGAGGCGATGTTCGCGATGCGCACCGCGTCGGCGTAGCCGGTCCCGGCGGCCATCGCCATCGCGAGCACGGCGATCACGACGTCGCCGGCGCCCGTGACGTCGAAGATCTCGCGCGGCACGATCGGGTAGGCGCCCTCGCCGCCCGTGTCTGTGGAGACGTAGATCCCGTCCTTGTCGAGGGTGACGAGCACCGCCTCGAGGTCGAGGTCCTTCCGGATCTGTTCGCCGGCGGTTCTCGCCTTGGCGAGGTCGTCGATCTCGTAGCCCACGTGAGCCTGCGCCTCGAGGCGGTTCGGCGTGATCGCGGTCGCGCCGCGGTAGCGCTCGTACTCCGGCGGCTTGGGGTCGACGAGGACCGGGATGTCCCGCGCCTTCGCCGCGTCGATGACGGCCCGGATCAACGGCGGCGTGAGCGTGCCCTTCGCGTAATCCGAGAGCACGACGAGGTCCACCTTCTCCACGATGGAGAGGGCGGCGACCGTGAGCTTCGACTCGTCGTCGGGCGCAAAGGGGCAGAGGTCCTCGCGGTCCACGCGCATCATCTGCTGGCCGCCGACGCCCTTCCCGGCGATCGTCGCGATGAGACGTGTCTTGCGGAAGGTCAGGCGGTCGGCCACGCGGTGGACGCCGGAGGTGTCGATCCCGAGATCCGCGGTCAGGCCGAGCAGGTGTTCCGCGTAGTCGCCCTGCCCCACGTAGCCGGCGAGGAAGACCTCCGCGCCGAGCACCTCGAGGTTCCGCGCGGCCGAGCCCGCGCAGCCGAGGCGGTACTGCTCCTCCTCGGCCTTGAGCACCGGGATCGGCGCCTCCGGCGAGATCCGGCTGACCGTGCCGAAGACGTAGCGGTCGAGGACCAGGTCTCCGACGACGAGGATCTTCGGGCTCCCCAGGTTTCTCACGACGTCGGCGAGACTCATTCGGACTCCTTCGCCATCGCTTCGAGGAGGAGAAGCCGCAGCAGCGGCAGGAGGATCTCGTGGTGGCCCGCCAGGTCGACGCCGCGCTCCGGCGGACGCTTCACGACGTTCGTCAGGGGCCGGTAGTGGCGCAGCATGTCGAGGTTCGCGGTGAACAGGCCCTCGACCGGGTGGCCGGTGTTGCGGGCGATGGTGATCGCCTTGAGGAAGACCTCCGGGAGCAGCACCGCCGAGCCCACGTTGACGTAGACGCCGTGGTCCAGGCCGGCGACGGCGGTGGTGTGGATCCGGAAGTCCAGGTGGCTCGCCGCGCCGATGGCCGCGCCGTCGGC
>JBDLIY010000235.1:0-6401 GCA_039714635.1 Planctomycetota bacterium | reverse complement strand
GCGCGGGACAGGCGATGTTGGGACAGTAGATGGCGACGGCTTCTTCGTCTTCCCGGACCGGCGTCCCGCACTCCGGGCAGGTCTCGGGCCAGGTGAACTCCCGCTCCTTCCCGGTCCGGCGGTCCTCGATCACCTTGACGACCTTCGGGATCACGTCGCCGGCGCGCTGCACGAGGACCGTATCGCCGACGCGCACGCCGAGCCGCTCGATCTCGTCCTTGTTGTGCAGCGTCACGCGGGAGACGGTCACGCCGCCGATCGGCACCGGCTCGAGGACGCCCACCGGCGTCAGCGCACCCGTCCGCCCCACCGAGACGAGGATGTCCTCGAGCTTCGTCGTGCCCTGCCGCGCCGCGAACTTGTAGGCCGTGGCCCACCGCGGGCTGCGGGATCGCTCGCCGAGGCGATCCTGGAGCGCCCGGTCGTCCACCTTGATGACCGCGCCGTCGATCTCGAACGGGAGGTCATCGCGCATCTCCTGGAGCTCGAGGAGGCGCGCCGCCACTTCGTCGATCGTGGCGCAGCGGACGGAGAGATCCGAGGTCCGCAGGCCGAGCTCCGCGAGCGTCTCGAGCAACTCCCACTGACTGCCGATCCCGACGCCCTCTACGATGCCGACCGAGTAGAAGAAGACGTCGAGGGGCCGCTCCGCCGTCGCACCAGGATCCTTCTGCTTCAGCGACCCCGAGGTCAGGTTCCGCGGGTTCGCGTAGGTCTTCTCCCCCGCCTCGGAGAGCCGCCGGTTCAGCGCCGCAAAGCCGGCGATCGGGATGAACGCCTCCCCGCGCGCCTCGAACCGGGCCGGGGACTTCCGGAGGCGGAGCGGCAGGGACGGCACGGTCTTCAGCTGCTCGGTGATGTCCTCTCCGCGCGTCCCGTCACCACGCGTCGCGCCGACGGCGTACACGCCGTCCTCATAGATCGCGGCGACGGCCACGCCGTCGAGCTTCGGCTCGATGACGTACGCGATGTCGAGGTCCGGCTCCTTCAGGTGGTTCCGGAGCTGCTCTTCCCACTCGCGCAGCTCGGCCTCGGAGGTGAGGTTCCCCAGCGAGAGCATGGGGACCTCGTGCTCGACCGTCCCGAACTCCTCGATCGGCGCCGCGCCGACCTTCTGCGTCGGCGAGTCGGGCGTGACGAGATCGGGGTGCGCCGCCTCGAGCCGGATCAGCTCGCGCATCAACTCGTCGTACTCGACGTCCGAGATCACGGGATCGTCGAGGACGTAGTACCGGTGATTGTGTTCGCGGATCTCTTCGCGGAGCTTCTCGATGCGGTCGGCCGGGGCGGTCATCGCACGGGATCATACAACCTGCAAATCGGGGTCAGACCCCAATTTGCAGGTCGGTGTCATCCGGCGGGGATCCCGCTCTCCCAGACGAGCGTTCGGTAATAGAATCTCGCAACCCGCTCCTCGCCACGCCGGAACACGTGGAGAACGGCCGGCAGCGTGTCGCCCGGTGCGCCGGCCAGCAGGGCCTCCTGCACGGATTCTCCCGAGTCGTCGTCGCGGATCGCCGTCCGCACCTTCCGCGCGAGCGACCGCGACGGATGGCGAGGCCAGCGGAGATCATCCCGGACGGGCGCGTCCTCGAGGACCAGCAACTGGACGTCGAGCGTGTCGAGGCCGTGCGTTCCGGTGGCGCGGAGCCGGTCGCCGAGCTTCTCCCGCCAATCGTCGACGAGGCCGGGCAGGCCGGTCCGGGGCGCCGGGGCCGCGGCGGTTTGCGGTTCCGGGGGTTTGGGATGAAAGAACCTGTCTCGGTATCCGACCGTCGCGGCCGCCGCGGCCAGGATGACAACCGCCGCCAGGCGGACGCCGGGCCGCCGACCCGCCGCCTTCCGATGGCGCGGGCGGAACGGGGACAGCGACTTCGCCCGCGGGGCGCGACCGCCGTCGAACGACGGCAGTTTCTCCGGCTCCACGTCCGCGAAGCGACCCCGGCCGGCGTGGCGGAGCAGCGCGCGCACATCGGCGCGCATCATCTTCGCCGTCGGGTAGCGCGTCGGGCCGTCGGCCATCGCGCGGTAGACGATGTAGGCCACCGCGCGCGCGACCGGACGCGTGAACGGCGAGCACGGCCCGCAGGCCGGCGGTCCGCCGTCGATCGCCGCGAAGAGGCTCGCCCCGACGCCGTAGAGGTCGTGGCGCGGCTCCCCGCGCCGGGCCAGGGTCGGATCGCGGTGCACGAGACGTTCCCGGTCGGGGTCCCGGTACTCGATCGGCGCGAGAATCGCCCCGTTGTCGACGAGCCGCGCGCGGCGGGAGCGCAGCCGGATCGCCCCGGGGCAGACGTCGCCGTGATAGAGCCCCTCGCGGTGGAGCTTCGCGAGGTCCGATAGCACGCCGTCCGCCCACGCGAAGACCTGCCGGAGATCGGTGTCCGGCAGCGCCTCGTTCGGCGCGCGGCCGCGGTGGAGCAGTTGAAGGGCGTCGGCGAGGGTCTTCATTTCGCCGGCCCCCCGCCCGTGTGGACCTGTCCGATGTAGTACCGGAACATCCCCCGGTAGAAGAACCGCACCTCGACGAAGTACGTGTGGTCGGCCTCCGGCGCCGGCTTCTCCCACACCCAGACCAGCATGGGAAGCGTATCGCCCGGCAGTTTCTCGAGCAGGTGCTTCTGGACCTCCTGCGGCGTGACGCCGGGGTCCAGCACCGTCTTCAGGGACTCGTCCAGCGTGGCCGATCGGTGGATCAGGTGATCCTCCATCAGGCGTGACTGGGCCATACGAACCTGGTCGAGCGTCCGGTCGCGACCGTCCGCGACGAAGTGCAGCGGCACCTGCTTCAGGATCTCCGGGCTGACGCCGTACGGCCGGTCCAGCAGCTCCGCCGACCAGGTCCGCACGAGTTTGTCGAGCGTCCCGGCGTGGAACCGGCTGGAAACCGACCGGGGTGCGGGGTCGATGCCGCTCGACGGCGCCGGCGATGGCGCGGTCAGCCACGCGGCGGCGACGGCGGCGACGACCGCGATGAGGAGCCCGATCATCAACCTCACGAAGATCCCGGCCCCACCGCGCCGGGACCGCGGGGTCCGCAGCGGCTTCACGCTCCGGGCCGCCGCCGCGACCCGCGCCACCGGCGGCCGGCTCGGCGGCGGCGGGGGCGGCTCGACGTCGACGTTTGCGTCGAAGCCGGAGAAGGACGGCAGGCGAGAGACCGGCGCGTCGGCCAGCGCGCCCTCGTCGAGCAGCCGGATCGCCGCGTCCAGGTCCGCCCGCATCGCCGGCATCCCGGGGTAGCGCTTGTCGCCCTCCGCCATCGCCCGCGACACGATCCAGGACAGCGCCATCGGCACCGGCCGCGAGAAACGCGACAGCGGCCCGCACGCCGGGAACGAGCCCTCGAGCAGGTAGTAGAGCACCGCGCCCGACGAGTAGACGTCGAACCGCACCGCGTCCACGTCCTTCACCCGCTTGCCGGCCACCGCCATCTTCACCATCTCCGGATCGCGGAAGTACTCCGTCCCGTGCGTGGTGAGCGTCAGCGCCGAGGTCAGCGGCGTCAGGAGCCCGAGGTCGACCAGGCGGACGCCTTCCTCCGTCACGATCACGTTGTCCGGCTTCACGTCCTTGTGGATCACACCGTGGCGGTGGTAGCCGTCCAGCATCCGGAGGATCTCGCCCATCCACGTCAGGCAGGTGCGGACGTCGGGCGCCAGCATCTCGTCCTCCGCGCGGAGGTGGCGGTGGATCCGCGCCGCGGCGCGCGTCAGCGTCTCGCCCTCGTAGTAGGGCATCACGTAGAAGAAGTGGTCCTCGGCGAGACGGTGGTCGATCACGATCCCCATCTCCTTCGCGAGCTGCATCCCGCGGCTCTCGCGGATGACCTCCTCCAGCCGGCTGCCGAAGTCCATGTCGAAGTACTTGAGGACGAGGCGGTCGCCGACCGGCTTGTTCTTCACCACGCGGCGGACGACGAAGAGCCGCGCCGTCGAGCCGCCGGAGCCGAGGTGGCTCTCGATGCGGTAGTCGTCCTCGAAGGGGAACGTGCGCTCGGCCGCGCCGTTCGCGGTGGCCGGCGCCGGCGCCGCCGGGGGAACTTCCGGCGCGGGCTGCCGTTTGAGCCGGTCCACCACGCCCCCGAACCCGAATGTCGCGAGCAGGCGGCCGAAGATGTTCGCGATGGAGCGTCCCGACGCGACGTACAGGCGACCGGACCGGCTCCAGATGCCGTGGCTGTCGACTCCGATGATGCTGACGAACAGCGCGAAGCCGGAAGTGAGCACCGCGCCGGCGAGCTGGAACGGGGCCGAGATCAGGTTGCCCAGCGAGGCGAGCACCCACAGCGGCAGCAGGATCGGCGACAGCGGGATCGCCAGGATGAACTGGCTCAGGTTGAAGATCGGCCGGCGCGGGTAGAGCGGCGGCGGCGGAGTCGGGGGGACCCGGGCCGGCGCCGGACGCGATGACTTGCTCGCCGCCCGGACCAGCAGGAGGACAACGATCACGAAGATGATCATCATGAAGGCGGCGTTGAGTGGGATGTTCAACCTCATCGCCGCCTCGCCCCCAGCGTCTGCACCGCGCGGGAGATCGTGTCGTATCCCTTCCGGCTCTCCTCCTCCGTGGCGTAGATGTCGGCGAGGGAGGAGTCGAACATCTCGTCGTCGAGATCCAGCCGGGCGCCGGAGACCTCGTCCTCCTCCTCGGCCGTGAACGAGTACTCCTTCACCACCTCGCGGATCGTCTCCCGCAGCGTGTTCCGGACCTTTTTCAGGTAGCGCGAGACCGTCGGCTCGCTGACCCCCATCGCGACCGCGATGTCCTTGCTCATCATCCCTCGGAGGATCCGGGCCTTGTAGACCTCGAACGGGAGGAAGTCGACCCGCTGCTCGGCCAGGCGCATGGCGCGGTAAACCTTCGCGCGGAACACCGACCGCTCGTAGTCCGTGGACGGCGAGGTGCCGTTCCCCGCCGGCTCGGCCGCGGGGTCGATCGCGCCCGGCCGCACCCCCTCGCCCCGCTTCTTCGCGTTGCGGTAGGTGAACTCGCCGCAGACGACGTGCTTGGCGATCTGGAACAGCCAGGTGGAGAAGCGCGTGCCACGCGTCGGGTCGAACCGGTGGATCTCACGCGCGAGGCGGAGCAGCGTCTCCTGCGAAACGTCCCGCACCGTCTCCGGCGTGAAGCAGCGCCGGGCGAAACGCTCGACCATCCGCTCGAGCGCGGGTCCGAAGACCTCCCACAGTTCGAACCAGGCCGCGTCGTCCCCGCCCTTCAGGCGCTTCAGAAATCTGGTGTCCAACGTCCTCAAGTCTCTCTGTCCTCCTGTTCCTTATTGTGGGAGCCGCGTCGCCGATTTCAGCCCGATTCGCCAGATTTCTTCCCCACGCCTGAAATCCCCGGAACCACCTCCGCAATCAGCGGGCGGACACCTGAGAGAGCACGGAGGCGAACGATGTTCCGATTTACACGTTCCATCATCAAGTGGGGAGTCATTGGCGGCCTGGGCATCGTGGGCCTGACGGCCATCGTCGGCTCGACCCGGGTCAAGACGGCATTCATGTCGGTGCGCGACCACATCCGCAGCAACGTGGACGAGCTCGTCGACACGAAGGTCGCCCTTCAGCACGAAGTCGACAAGCTCCAGAAGGAGTACCCGAAGCGCATCGCGGAAATTCGGGTCCAGCAGCGCTCGGTCGATCGCGATCTCGCCCAGTGCGAGCGGCAGCTGCACGAGAGCGAGGAGGTCGTGGCGGTCGCCCTGGGTGACCTCGAGGTCCTCCGGGACCGGCTCGACCGCACCGACGCCGACGCGGACGGCCTCGGCGCCCCGGCGATCGAATTCCGCGCCCGGCGCCTCTCCCGCGGCGCGGCCCTCGACCGCGCGGCCGAGGCGGCCGACGTGGCGAAGAGCTACGAGGATCGCGCGATCGACCTCCGCAACGAGCGCAAGCTCCTCTTCGACGAGAAGGCGCGCCTGGCGGGAGAGCGGGCGGAGCTCACGCAGGAGTACGCGAAGTTCCAGGCCGAGGTCGCGACGATCGGCCGCGACATCGACTCGCTCGAGCGCAAGGAGAAGCTCGTGGCCCTGGCCGAGCGCCGGCGCGGGGAGCGCGAGGACATCTTCGCCGACCGGGCGACGTCGCTGACCGTCCTGAAGGACCGCATCGCGTCCCGCAAGATCGAGCTCGAAGAGAAGCTCAAGGGGATGAACTCCCGGGCCGGCTCGAACGAGTACGAGGCCCGGGCCCGGCTCCGGCTCACCGCGCGCACGGCCGACTGAGGACGATTTTCCGCCGACGGGCTCCCCGGAAGGGGCCGCGGGACGACCGCGGCCCCCTCCTCGATTCCCCCAGAACCCATAGAATCCCCTAAACCGTTGCCCCACAACGTTCGATAGGTCCTTCACGGCCAGGGAGATGGCCGGGAAACGTGGGGACCGATCGGAGTCGCGA
>JBDLIY010000234.1:0-6415 GCA_039714635.1 Planctomycetota bacterium | reverse complement strand
ATCCTCATCCCGCGATCTCCTTCGGAGAAAGCGACGCCCAGTCCGCCGTGCCGACGCCTTTCGCCTCGGCGAGTCCCAGGTAGCCCACGTCCGCCGGGTCGAGGTCGAGCAGCGTCGTCCCGAACGCGTCGAGCGCGACACCGTCGATGGACGCCGCGATCACGTCTCCGACCTTCACGTCGTCGGGCGACCCGCCCGTCGGGCCGTTCCGGAAGAGGATCCGCGTACCGTCGAGGATCGACAGCGTCGGCCGCATCAGCACGCCGAGGTCGGCGATCGCGTCATCGATCCGCTGGTGGAGGCGGTTCCTCGGCCCGCCGAGCAGGCCATACCAGTTCTTCAGCGTGAGCGACGCCTTCGCGAGGTTGTGATCCTTCACCGGCGCGATGCCGATCACCTTCGTGATCCCGTCGAGCGGCCCGGTCAGCGTCTCCCAGCCGTCGAGGATCGTGCCCGGCAGCGCCACGTTCGTAAACTGCCGCGGCCCCGGCAGGACGACGCGCCCGCCGGCGTCCTCCGTCGCCTTGCCGAGCCCTGTCTTGCGGAAGCAGCCCTCCGGCGCGTGGATCGGGTTGTCCGTCACGACGACCTCGGCCGCGCCCGCCTTCCGGCACTCGGCCACCACCGCGCCGAGCACTTCCGGGTTCGTCGTCGCCGCCTGCCAGACCGGCCGGTCGAACGCGGCGTTCGGCTTGACGAGGACGCGGTCGCCCTCTCCGACGAAGCTCCCGATCCCGCCCATCTCCTCGAAGATCCCTCGGACGAGCACGGCGGGATCCGGCCCCCGCGCGATCACCATCGCGGGGCGTCCCGCCTCGAGGTCGACGGCAAAGGACGGAATCGTGGTGACGGTGGCGCGGCCCCGGAAGCCGGGGCGGGAATTCAGCCAGACCGCACCGCCGGCGACCCCCGCGGCGGCGAGGCCGGCGGAACCGATTCGGGCGAGCATCTCGCGGCGGGTCGGGCGGTCGTTCGTCATCGGCTCGCCTCCACCTTCGCCACCACGGCCGCGAGGAGGGCCTTCCGCCGGGCGTCGTCCGCGCCGTCCGCGACGCCGACCAGGACACGGCCCACGTTCCCGAAGACGATCGGCGTCCCGAGGAAGTCGAGTTCCTCCGCCGCGATCTCCGCCGCCGCCTTCGCGGCCGCCTCGTCCGGGTACTCTCCCGCCACGACGGTCACGCCGTCGTCGTACCCGACCAGGAAGCAGTTCGTCAGGACCTCGACGCCGAGCGCGTTCGAGGGCGAGTAGCCGATCGACGTCCGCCCCTCCTCCGGGAACCAGTCCGGAATCTCCGCCTCCTCGCGCGGCCCGAGGGCCTCGCACGCGGGACCGAGCAATGCCCTGACCTCGGCCTCCACGCCCTCGTCCGAGCCGATCACTTCGACGTACCACCGCCCCCAGCGCCCGAATGCGCTCGCGCCGGACGCGCAGGCCTCGTCAGCCTCGGCGACGGCCTCCTCGGCGCCGCTCCGCTGCACGCGGTAGATGCCCAGCGCGGAAAGCGGCGTCGCCTGGTCGTAGGCGTAGACATCCACGTAGCGGGAGGGATCCGCCGGGTCGGACCAGCTGGCGACGAGCAGTTCCCGGAAGCCGTACTCGAGGAAGATGTCCGCCTTGCCGTTGATCTTCTCGAAGACGGTCTCCGCGTCGTAGCTCTCGATCTCGCCTCGCGGCCAACCGGAGGGCGACTTGAGGGGGAGCTTGCCCTCCTCGGGGGAATTCTCCGCCGGCTCCGGGGCGGCGGGACGGCCGGCGGGATCGTCCCCCGCGCCGCCGGTGGCGACGAGGCCGACGACGCCGGCGACGAGCAGGAGAATCGCGATCCCCGTGATCCGCTCGACGGCGGACGGGTTCCGCGAACGACGCTTCGGGAGGAGTTTCGTGCGTTTCATGGCATCCGGACCGACTTCGGGGAGGATACAGGGTCGAGGACCGGGTTACAATTCGGCCCGACTCATCCTGTTTGGGTTGCCGCAAAGAGGGAGGACCACATGTCCGTCGATCGCCGTGACTTCATCAAGGGTGTCGCCGCCGGAGCCGTGGGCGCCGGTCTCGTGGGAATGGGAGGCGTGGATCTCCTCGCGGCCGGGAAGAAGAGCGGGAAGATGAAGACCCGCATCCTCGGCCGGACGAAGCTCGAGGTCTCCGTGATCACCTACGGCTGCGGCGGGCTCCGCGAGAAGACGTTGAAGCTCCTCGAGGCCGGCGTCGACCGCGGCATCAACCTCTTCGACACGGCGTGGGGCTACGGCCGCGGAGAGTCGGAGCGCACGATCGGGAAGTTCCTCCAGGGGCGGAAGGACCGGGAGAAGTACTTCGTCCTGACGAAGACCTCCGGCTTCAAGGCCCGCGCCACGGCGAAGGAGACCTATGAGTCCCTGAAGGCCGCCGTCCAGAAGGACCTGAAGGAGCGCCT
Organism: Planctomycetota bacterium; assembly: GCA_039714635.1. Taxonomy (GTDB): domain Bacteria; phylum Planctomycetota; class JAJSAM01; order JAJSAM01; family JAJSAM01; genus JBDLIY01. Next base: position 3,995 of record JBDLIY010000234.1, on the reverse strand, counting down.
GAAGACGGACTACATCGACATCCTGATGTGCCCCCACGGGGCGAGTTCGGCGTCTGCCGTCCGGAACAAGGCCCTCCAGGAAGCTCTGACAAGGCTGAAGGAGGAGGACGAGCTGATCAAGTGGATCGGCACATCCAGCCACAGCAACTACGCCGCGACGTGCGAGGCCGCGATCGAGGACGGGTTCTACGACGTCCTGATGCCGGTGATGAATGTCGCGACCGAGAACTTCGCGAAGGCGAAGGTCGAGCGGCCGAAGGAGGGTGAGGGGAAGAAGAAGCGCTGGGGCCGGAAGCCCGAGGACACGGCGAACATGATGAAGCTCGCGAAGAAGAAGAACGTGGGCATGGTCATCATGAAGGCGGCGAACCCCGGCTTCCTCTCCTCGAACGTCGACGACCTCCTGAAGGCCGAGTTCCCGAAGGACTCGAAGCTCAGCCGCCACCAGAAGCTCTACAGCTTCGCGCTGGCCACGAAGGGAACGAGTTCGGTGACGGTGGGGATCAACGCCCTGACGCACCTGAAGGAGGCGATCGCGCTGGGCACGGCCTGATGGTACTCATAGGCATCGATCGACAGAACTAGCTCGGACCAAGCCACTTACAGCGGACAAGTGCGCCATCCGGAGGCGCAACTACTCACCCCTCGGGACCTCGACGAGGGTGTCCACCTCCGACACCGATACGGTCTGCGCACGCCCGTCCGGCCAGGTGACGACGAGCGAATCCACCTTCGTCGACGCCCCCAGCCCGAACGTCAGGGGCAACTCCGTCTGTGACAGGTAGCCGCGCGTCGGGTTGACGATCCGGCGCTGAGTCACACCGCCCGCCGTCAGTGTCACGAGCGCGCCGATGCCGTCCCGGTTCGCCCCGTTCCCCCCGACGACCCGCACGCGCAGCCAGTGGTGGCCGGTCGCCTGGTCATTGCGCAGCAGCAGCGGCCGGCCGCCGGTCTGCGTGAGCACGACGTCGAGATCGCCGTCGCCGTCGAGGTCCGCCGCCGAGACTCCGCGGCCGACGATCAGCGTCCGCAGGTCCTCCGTCTCCGGCGTCGCCGGCACCTCCACGAAGCACCGCCGCGCGTCCGACCCCGCGTTCCAGAACAGCTGTGCCGGCTGGCGGTACTCCTGGCTCGACTGCACCTCCGCGATCTCGTCCTCCAGGTGCCCGTTCGCCGCAAGGAAGTCGAGCCGACCGTCCAGGTCGAAATCGAGAAACAGCACGCCGAAGGTCAGGTGGGGCCGGCTCGGCGCCGCGATCCCCTCGATCGTGGATTCACAGGAGAAGAGGCCGAGGTCCGGCTCCGCCACGAACAGGGACGTCGCCTCGTTCGCGAAGTTCCCGACGCCCACGCCGACCGTTCCGTCGTTGCGGAACCAGGCGACGTCGATCCCCATCGCCCCCGTGGCCGTGCCGCTGCTGTCGTAGGCGAAGCCGGCCTCCTCCCCCACCTCGGTGAACTCCATCCCGCCGTCGTTCTCGAAGAGGAAGTTGCGCACCGTGTCGTTCGCCACGAAGACGTCGAGGTCGCCGTCCCCGTCGTGATCGTGGAACGTGAGGGCGAGGGCCTTCGCCACCGGCGTCCCCTGGGACGAGTTCAGGACGCGCACCCCGGCCGGCTCCGAGACCTCCCGGAACTTCCCCGTCCCGTCGTTCTCGTAGAGGTGCGGGTGGGCGCCCGCGAAGTTGACCGGCGGTCCGTAGGCCCGATCGCGACCGTTCAGGGTGTACGCCACCGCGAGGTCGATCTCCCGCGACCAGCGGACGTAGTTCAGGACGAAGAGGTCCAGGTCGCCGTCCCCGTCCGCGTCGAAGAAGCCGGCGGACGAGCCCCAGCCGTCGTCATCGCCCGCCACGCCGGCGGCGACCGTCACGTCCGTGAACCGACCGTCGTCGTTTTCGAAGAGCCGGTTCGACCCTACCGCGGTGATGAAGAGATCGGTGTCCCCGTCGTTGTCCACGTCCCCCGCGGCCACGCCCATTCCGTACAGGCTCGCGTCGAGGCCGGCCGGGCCGGTGACGTCGGTGAAGCGCCCGCGCCCGTCGTTCTCGTAGAGGCGCAGACTCGAGCCCCGACCGGTTCCGTCCCAGGCCGTGCCGGAGACGAAGAGCAGGTCCGGATCACCGTCGGAGTCGTGGTCGATGAACGCCACGCCGCCGGCCATCGTCTCCGGGAGCAGTTTCTCCCCCGTCGCGCCGTTCCTGTGGACGAAGTCGACCCCGGCCGCCTCCGTCACGTCCGTGAAGCGGACGCGGGGGATCACGACGTCGAGCTCCGGCAGCCCCGCGATCTCGCCGGCGTCCTTCTCCCGCGTCTCCTCGGAGGAACCGGAGTCCCGGCTCAGGAGGAACGCGGCGACCCCCGCGATCGCGATCGCCGCGATCACGACGAGGGAACGCCGGAACGCCCGGCCGATGACCTGCTCGCCCCGCGGCATTTCAGCGCCCCCACGCGCCGTCGCGCATCAGGTCGTGGATCACGACGGCCTCCGCCGCGCGATCGGCCGCCGGATAGCGCCGCCGCGCCGCGGTCACGGCCCGGTCGCGCGCGTTGTCGTCGACCTTGTACCGGAGGTGCAGCGCCGCGTGGTGCTCCGACTTCGCGTCCTCCCCGAGCTCCCGGTAGACGAGCTTCAGGCCGTAGTGCGCGGCGACGTTTTCCGGATCGAGTGCGAGGGTCGCGGCGAACTGCCCCTCGGCCTCGCGGAGGAGCTTCCGTCGCGCGTCACGGCGGGCCGCGCCCCGCTCGCGCCGGGACCGCTCGTAATACGTCGCGCCGAGTTCGTTCCGCACGCGCCAGTCCCGCGAGAAGTCGAACCCCCGACCCGCCGCCTGGCGGAAGCCCCCGGAGAGGATCTGCCGGAAGTTCAGGATCGCGTCGTCCAGGAGGCCGTTCCGACGGTTCGCGCGGCCCGTCAGCCACAGCAGCGTCCACTCGCGGGCCGGCGGATCGAAGTCGCGGGCCCGGCGGAGCGCGGCCGGCGCCTCGCCGGTGATGCGGCCCTCGCGGAGATAGACCCGCGCGAGGTTCATCGGGCCGTCCGGCCGGCCCAGCTCCTCCACCCTGAGAAACGCCTCCTCGGCCTGCCGAAGCTCACCCCGTCCGCGCTTGTGAAGCAGCCCGATCCCATAGTCGTTCCAGCGCTCCCAGGTCGGCACGTCGGGTGCCGCCGCGGCCGGGACGGGCTCGCCGCCGGCCACCGGAAAGACGACGGTGTCCGACGCAAGCTCGAGGATCGGCAGGTCGTTGACGTACGCCTCGTCCCCGGTCACGAGCCGCATGAACTCCGTGTCGAACTTCCGGAACCGCAGCCGCGCCGTCACCGCGATCGGGCCCCGCGCGTCCGCCGGCACCGCGAGACGATAGTGGACGACGTCGGCGGCGCCCGGCGGGATCTGGTTCGAGTAGAGCGAGGTGAAGATGTTCGCCGCGTTCCGGCGGTTGATCCGGTTCCCGTCGCGGTCGAGGACGAACGAGTTGACGAAGTGCGACCAGGGGTCGACGGCGCGATCGGCCTCGCGCATCCCGCCGCTTCTTCCGATGACGCGGTCGCCGTCCGTGACCGTCACGTCGAGCCAGGCCTGGTTCGAGTCGCTCGTGCCCTCGGTGAAGAGGTGGCCCATCTTCACCGTGCGGATCACGGCGTCGAGAAGGTAGGTCTTCCCCGGTTCGAGCGCCGGCACCTCCGGCCGGAGAGGCGCGACGAGCTTCCCGGTCAGCTCCCCGTCCTCGCGGAGCGCGAAGAGGTCGAGCCGCATCACGCCCTCGTTGAACTCCCGGTGGGCTCGGATCGCCGCGGCCGCGTCCTCCGTCGACATCCTCCCGGCCTTCTCCATCAGGTGAGGGAGTGCGGTGTTCGCCGACGGGTACTGGTGGTCCATCGTCTTCCGAATCCCCGAGTCGTCCCGCACGCGCGCCGCGAAGTCGGTCGAAGGAACGAGCGGCATGTGGCAGTCGTTGCAGTTTTTCTCCGCCCGCTCCGGGTAGTAGAAGCT
>JBDLIY010000233.1:0-6434 GCA_039714635.1 Planctomycetota bacterium | reverse complement strand
CATGACAGGAAAGCCGGAGGGCCAGGGCTGGCCGGGGTGGGTCAGGACGCGAGGCGGCGGGGGGACTTCAGGGGGAGTCGGTCGTGGCAATCACGCTCGCATTCAAGTGATTGGTTTATTTGGTGCGTGGCCTTAGGACGACTCCCCCATCGAAGTTCCGTCCGGCAGATCGAGATGATCGTGCCGTCGCACGACTCCTATCGGATTCCGGGCGGCGTCGACTTGAGTCCGATCAGACTTCGACGAGCTCGTAGTCCAGGCTCCCCAGCCCGAGGCTCGCCGCGTACGCGACCTGGTATCCGGGCTCGCGGTTCGCGTAGGCCAGCGCCTCGAGCGGACGACCGGCGCGCGCGGCGACGAGGTCGAGCACTGCGAGGTCGATCGCGACCGGATCGGTGCCGGCGAGGATGCCGACGTCCGGCGCGACCGGGTCCTGGGCCTCGCCGATGCAGTCGCAGTCCTTCGTGATGTCCATCGCGACGGTGACGAACGCGACCTTGCCGGGTTTGCCGGACATCGCCCCGACGGCGTGCTCCGCGATGCGCTCGGAGAGGGACTCCCCCGCCTGGGACCAGTCGAACTCGACGGCGCCCTCGAGGCAGGCCGCGATGCACTCGCCGCAGCCGATGCACCTGGTCTCGTCGATGACCGCCGAGTCCATGACCGCCGAGTTCTCCATGGCGATCGCGTCGCTCGGGCACCACTCGGCGCAGACCCCGCAGGCGCGGCAGGACTCGGGATCGATGCGGGGACTGTGGCCGTGGTGCTGGCGGAGCTTCGCGCGCTTCGAGCAGCAGCCCATGCCGAGGTTCTTGATCGCGCCGCCGAAGCCGGTACCGAGGTGGCCGGTGGCGTGGGAGAGGACGAGCATGCTCCGGGCGTGCGCGATCGCGGAGGCGATGGCGACGGTCTCGAAGTGCTTGCCGCTCACCGGGATCTCCCGGTCCTCGTCGCCGATCAGGCCGTCGGCGGGGACGAAGGGAGCTCCGGTCGCCTCGAGGCCGTAGCCGTGCTTCATGGCGACGCGCGCGTGGCCGGCGCCGTTGTCGCGGGGGCTCTTGTAGAGGACCGCGGTGTCGGTGAGGAACGGCCGGGCGTCGGTGGCCGCGACGAGCCTCACGAGCTCGGCGACGATCTTCGGCGAGACGAAGGTCCGCTTGGTGCCGGGCTCGCCGACGTGGAGTTTGAGGGCCGTGAGGTCGGGCACGCCGAAGCAGCCCGACAACCCGGCGGCGTCCCAGAGGCGGCCCAGCCCGGCCGCCATGTCGGCCTGGGCAGAGTCGGCCGGCGGAGTCGAGTGGTCGCCCGATCGGGCCGGAAGAAAGTACACCTTGCTCATGTCCCCCGTTTACCCCGCCGGGTCCGGTCTCGCAAGTACGGCGCCCGAGGAAGAGTTACACTGACCGGACGGTATTCGGACGCAGGAGGTACGAGATGAGCCGACGGAGCACGGCGATCCTGGGGGCCCTGGCGCTCCTGGGAGTCCTGGGCGGAGTGGCCTCGGCCACCATCCTGAAGGAGCTCACCTTCGAGGAGATCGAGAACTGCGCCCGCGAGGCGTTCGTCGGCACGGTTCTCTCGGTTTCGTTCGTCGAGGACGACGGACCGAGGAAGCTGATCTTCACCGAGGTGACCTTCACGAACCTCCGCAGCCTCAAGGGGAAGTTCACGAGCGCAACGGTGAAGTACCGGTTCGCCGGCGGCACCGTGGGTGATCGGACGCTGAAGGTGATCGGCGTGCCGCGCTTCACGGTCGGCCAGCGGTGCTTCCTGTTCACGAACGCGGAGCTGGACCGGCTCTGCCCGGCGATCGGGTGGTGGCAGGGGCGATTCCTGTACCGGCTGGACAAGGAGAAGACGTGGCGCGTCCACGACTCCGACGGGCGGCCGGTGTACGGGCTGTCGAAGGGGCGGCCGGTGCTGAAGGCCCCCGCTCCGAAGTCGCCCGGAGAGACGCCGAAGCCGATGACGGTCGCGGACTTCGAAGAGCGAATGGGTCGTGTGATCGCCGCGGGCGAGGAGCGGAGGAAGCGGGAGCTCGAGGCGGCACAGGACGCGGAGAAAACGGACCCGCCGGAAGAGGACCGGCCCGGCGCGAGCACGGAGGTGACGAAATGACGCGGGCGCCGGCGTTCCGCGTCGTGCTCCTCGCCGCCGCCCTCATCGCGATCGCGGCCATTCCGGCCCGGCCGTACGTGATCGAGAAGGTCGGCACCGAGCCGGTCCGGTGGCCGAGCGCGTCGGCGACCGTCCACCACGACGCGGCGACGATCAAGGGGGCGTTCGTCACGGAGCTGCAGGCGGCGCTGGCGGCCTGGTCGAACATCTCCGGATGCCGGTTCAAGTTCAACCACGGCGGCGTGAGCCGCGCGACGAACGTGATGGACTCGACCAACGGGTCGACGGACTGCTACTTCGACCCGTCGCTCACGTACTACGCCTACGCGGTCACGATGGTGAACTACCAGACGACCGCGGACATCAAGGAGCGCGACGTCGCTTTCAACGGGAAGCTGACCTGGAAAACTTCCGGGACGAGCAGCGACCCGGACTTCCGCACCGTCGCGATCCACGAACTGGGTCACGTCGTCGGGCTCATGCACGAGTCCACCAATGTCTCGGTGATGAACGTGACGGGGTGGGACCCGCAGTACGCGCGTCACTCGCTCGAAGCCGACGACATGAACGCCATGCGGTACCTCTATCCGACGACGGACCCGAACCCGAACCCGGGCCCGGCTCCCACCGCCGACGTCACCATCACCACCGTGACCGTCGATCCCGAGGAGGCCGGACCGGGCGACCGCGTGACGATCGGGTACACCGTGCGCAACGACGGCACGGTCGACGCCGGTACCTTCAAGGTCGGCACGTACCTGACGGGCGCGCTCGTCCCGAGCACGAAGGACCGGTTCCTCGGGTCGAAAACGGAGTACGGCCTCGCGGCGGGCGCCTCGCGCGCCCGCACCATCGAGGCGGACGTGCCGACCGGCCTGCCGCCCGGCCACTACCGCTACGGCGTGCTCGCGGACATCCGCGGGGACGTGGAGGAGCACTTCGAGACGAACAACGGCAACGCCACCCTCCCGCTGCTCGACATCGACCGCGCCGCCCTCGAGGTCGGCCCGGGCCAGATCATTCGGGGCGACCTGGGGCCGCTGGGCGAGGACCGTTTCCGGATCCACCTGCCGGAGAAGGCGTCCCTGCGCATCCGCGCCTTCCAGGAGCCGGGCTCCCTTTCCCTCGACATGACGCGCGTCGGGACGGAACTGAAGCTCATCGAGACCGGCCTGACGCGCGCGGCCCGGGAGAAGCTCAAGATCGTCACGGCGGCGGAGCACGAGATCGTGCTGACGAGTTCCTCGGCGAACGAGAGCGAGTACGAACTCCAGCTCAAGGTGAAGCTGAAGTCGATCCGCGCGTCCGAGACCGTGGACGGCGAACTCCGCATCCCGTTCCGCGTCTGGAAGGGCTGCACCGTGAAGGTCTCCGTCGCGGGGAAGAAGAAGTTCGTCCCGGTCGCGGAGATCGAAGACCTCGAGGTCCCCGTGGTGGCCCGGAAGACCAAGGTGAAGCTCGGCCCCTGGACGGCCACGGAGCACGCGGAGCGGGTGCTCGTGATCCGGCCCGACCTGGATGCCCAGGCCGGCCAGGGCAACCTGGTGAAGTACAAGATCCGGGTCAAGCCGCCGGCGGAGGAGACGGTCGTCAGTCGGTAGACTCGACCAGTTCCGTCGCCCGCGGAAACAGGCCGTAGATTCCCCCGGTGTGGATGAACAACACGCGGGAATACTCCGGGCCGGCCAGTCGCCCGCCGTCGAGTTCCGAGAGCATCCCCCGGAAGGCCTTGCCGGTGTAGACGGGATCGAGGAACAGCCCTTCGAGCCGGGCGACGGTCCGGATCAACTCGAGGTCGGCGGCGACGTTTCGGGCGTAGCCCGGCCCCACGTACCCGTCGAGAACCCGTATGTCGTCCGCCGCGAATTCGAGGCCGGGAGCCCAGCGTGACCTGACCTCATCGAGGATCCGCAGGGCCTTCTTCACGAACCAGGCCGGGTCGTCGCAGACATTCACCGCGACCACCGGCGCCGCGAGCCCGAACGCCTTCCGCCCGAGGACCAGCCCCGCCAGCGTCCCCCCGGAGCCGCAGGCGTGGACGACGGCGTCGAACTCGAACCCGAGTTCCCGCTCCGCGTCGAGGATCTCCGTCACCGCGCGCGCGTAGCCCAGCGATCCAAGCGCGTTCGAGCCACCCTCGGGGATGACGTAGACCTCCCGGGAATCCCGCGCCGCGTCGTCGGCCATGCGGGCGTCGATGTCGCGGTACTCCTCCGGGGTGACCCAGGTGATCTCCGCCCCGACGAGGCGGTCGAGCAGGACGTTGCCCTCGGCGCGCTCCGGTGGCTCCCCGGCCACGCGCAGGTAGAGCCGGGAGGTCAGCCCGAGCCGGGCCGCGGCCACGGCCGTGGCGCGCGCGTGGTTCGACTGGATGCCGCCGCAGGTCCAGACGGTCTCCGCGCCGGCCCGGAGAGCCCCGGCCATCAGGAAGTCGAGCTTGCGGATCTTGTTGCCGGAGAGGGCCGAGCCGGTGAGGTCGTCGCGCTTGACCCAGATCTCGCGGCCGACGCGGGCCGACAGGCGGTCGAGCTTCTGGACCGGCGTGGGGAGGTGCGCGAGCTCGAGCGAGTCGGGCCAGTTGAGTTCGACAGTCATCCTTCGCTCCCGGAGTTCCACGGCAGTCGATCCAGGTCGACGTTGCCGCCGGACAGAACCACGCCCACTCGGCGGAGGCCCTCGAGCTCCCGGAACCGCTCCGACAGCGCCGCGGCGACCGGCACCGCGGCGCTCGGCTCCACGACCAGTTTCGCGCGTGACATCACGAGGCGCATCGCCGCCACGATCTGATCGTCGGTCACGGTGACGATCGTCTCGAGGTGGTCGCGCAGGATCGGCCAGGTGAGCTTCCCCAGGCTCGTGAGGAGCCCGTCGGCGATGGTGTCGGGACCCGTCTGGGGCAGGAGTTCCCCCGCCGCGAGGGAGCGCGCCGCGTCGTCGGCTCCGGCCGGCTCCGCTCCGATGAGGCGGATCTTGGGGTCGAGTCCGCGCGCCGCGATCGAGATCCCGCTCATCAGGCCGCCGCCCCCCACCGGCGCGACGACGGCGTCGAGGTCGGGGACCTGCTCCATGAGCTCGAGCGCGCACGTGCCCTGCCCGGCGATGATCGACCCCTGGTCGTAGGGATGGACGAAGGTCGCGCCGGTCTCGGCGAGAACCCTCCGGGCCGTCTCCTCGCGCGCGGCGAGGTTCGGCTCGCAGGGGATGACGCGGGCGCCGTAGCCGAGGACGGCGTCGCGCTTCACGGCCGGGGCCGTCCGCGGCATCACGATGTGGGCGGACACGCCGACGCCCCGGGCGGCGAGGGCGAGCGCCTGGGCGAAGTTGCCGGAGCTGTGCGTGACGACGCCCCGGGCGCGGGCGGACGGCTCCAGGGACAGCACGGCGTTGGTCGCGCCCCGCATCTTGAAGGCGCCGACCTTCTGCAGGTTCTCGCACTTGAGGAAGAGCGACCGGCCGGCGAGTTCGTCGAGGGCGCGGCAGGTCACGACGGGAGTCCGGTGGACGTGGTCGCGGATCCGCGCGGCGGCGTCCCGGACGTCGGCGAAACTGGCGGCGTAGGTCACGGCCGAGATCGTACCCGGTCGAGTTCCCGCTTCCGTCCGCGAATCACGACCACGGCCCCGGGAACAGCCGCGGGCGACGCAGTAGCGCCGCCCGCGGAGTTGACATCGAGTGCCCCGACTACCGGGCTTTGTATAGTTGTCCAGTGGTTCCAGGCTGTCCAACTCGAAACGTCCGGTCGAGTCCTGGAACTCGTAGCGAATGCAGAGGTAGTGCAGGGACGGCACGGGCTGGTCGGCGGTCTGTTTGCCGTCCAGCTGAGAGGTCATCCGCACGCGGATGAACTGGCAGCCGTTCCCGTTCAGGGCCTCGATGTCGGAATAGTATCGTCCGCTCGGAGAGCCGGGAGATGTCGAGGCCGTCCTCGCGATCTCCGTCCTCGTCCGAGTCCGTCACGTCCAGGGCGCCGAGGTCGGCGTCCACCGAAGTACCAGCGAAGAGGGGGCCAAACGGCGGGGCGAACCGGAATTGGTGAATCTGCCGCGATTCAGGGCGGCGACATCCCCCGAAGGACCGGTCCGCCCGGCACGCAGGGTGAACGGATGGAGTCACCGATTCAGTTCCGCACGCTCGGATCTGCACGCGCGCCGGTCCTGGAAGACGGTGGAGAGGTGATCGTGCGAACCTGCACAGTCGACGCAAGACTCCCCCGTGGCCCACTTCCGTCGGTGGGCGCGGAGTGGAGATCCCGTGGAGAACCCGGGAAGAACCGGGGGTAAGCCTGGGGACAGGCTGACGCGCAAGCACGACCGACG
>JBDLIY010000232.1:0-6446 GCA_039714635.1 Planctomycetota bacterium | reverse complement strand
CCGACCACGCCGGTCCCGTTGTCGTTCGCTCCGGGACAATCGGGGACGGTGTCGTAGTGCGCACCGACGATCAGGATCTCCTCCGGCCTCTCCGTGCCGCGGCGCTCCGCCACGAGGTTCGCTACGACCACGCCGTCGGCCTCGTACTTCTCCTCGCGCGCCGTCCAGCCGGCGGCGGCCAGCTCCGCCGCGATCCAGTCCTTCGCCCGCCGGAGGTTCTCCGGCCGGCCGACGTGACGCTCACCGATCTCTCCCGCGAGGACGGTGAGATCGCGCCGCAACTCGCCGGCGAGGTCCGGGCGCTTCCCTTCGCCCGGCGGGACGGACGGACGCGCGCGCCCCGGCATCCGGATGCAGCGGTTCCAGGCGCAGGTGACGACCAGCAGGAGGGCGCCGAGGAGGATCGCCAGGCGCATCACCGCACCGCGAGTGACGAAGCGCAGGCGCCCCATCACTCCCCCCACTTCTTCCAGGCCGTCTCGATCTTCTCCGTCGTCATGCCGAACACCTTCTCGATCTGTGCGACCCGCTCCGCGCCGTCCGACTTGATCCGCGCCAGGTCGTGGAACAGCCCGGGCCGGTCGCGGCACGGCACCGCCTGCAGCCACTGGAACAGCGCTCCCAGCTGACGCTTGATCGCCGCGTCGCTCCGCGCTCCGCCGGAGGCCGCCGCGAGGTCCCAGACCTTCCTCGCCGCCATCAACTCGCGGAGCGGGACGTAGTCCCCCGCCTCCAGGCTCGCTGCGAACGCCTCCTTCGAATCGACCTTCGCGTACCGATGCGTGACGTACATCACCGCGCCGTTGGAGAGCCAGTCGCCGCCCGCGCCGCCGTGGACGCGCTTGAAGATCGAGCGCGCCAGGTTCCCGACGGTCTCCGCGGTCATCGGGGCGCGGTAGTGGGTCGCGAAGTACGCCGCCTTGCTCCACCCCTCGGTCTTCTCCGCGTCCTCCTTCGAGTGGCCGATCCGCACGAGGTACGCAGCGAGGAGCTTCCGGCTCTGGAAGACGTAGATCGGCAGCCGGCCGGGCATCTCGTCGACCATGAGCGCCCGGCAGGCGAAGTCGTGCGCCGGCTCCATGGCCTTTTTGAACTTCGTCCCCGCCGCGCGGGAGTCCGTGTAGATCCGGAAGTGCTCCGTTTCGTACGCCCGGACCTTCTTCGCGCGCTTCTTTCCGAAGACCTCGGTGAGGATCTCGGCCTCCGTCTGCCGGTACCCGCCCGGCTCCCGGAAGAGCTCCACGTCGTCGATCTGGAGCACCACACCCTCCGACGGCGGAACGAGGAAGCGGCAACCGTAGACCGCCTCCGGGTCCAGGGTCCCGATGATCTCCATCTCCGGCAGGAGCACCTCCACCTCCGTCCAGTCCGTCCCCGTGAGCGGAACGTCCTTCGAGAGACAGCCCTTGTCCGAGCGCAGCCGCACGGAGAGCGGGACCTTCGTCTTCCGGTCGGCGCGAACCCGGAACCGCAGGCGGCGGAATTCGCGGACGTCGGCGGGGACCGTCTTGATCGTGATCCAGGCCTGCTTCTCCTGGGCCGGGATCGTCCACGTGAGCCAGTGGCCCGGGGAATCTCCGTCGATGGCGATCTTCCCGTTCGTGCACTTGGTCTTCGTCAGGATCCCCGCGTCCTCGAAGTCGGCGACGACGACGCGGGCTTCACTGCCGGCGACGGTAGCCAGAAGGAGGCAGAGGACGAGCAGGCAACCGGCGGTGCGAACGATCGTCATGGGCGGACTCCGGAACCAGGGACCGGAAACAGGATAACCGGTATCCGAACGCGGACCCCGCCCCGTCGCCCGATCCCGACCACCGGTGGCGGTTCCGGGGATATGGAAGGAATGTTCCCGTCTCGGTATCCGACCTACTGCTGGAGGTACGACTTCAGGCGCTCCGCCGACGTCTTCGGGCTCCCCGCGCACAGCGCCATGCCCAGCGCCTCGTAACCGCCGCGCTCCTGCGTGTACGGCAGGATCTCCACGTACAGGCCGCCCGCGATTCCATTGTGCACGACCAGGTTCCACGCCACCTCTCGGCCCATCCCCGGCATCAGCGCCGTCACCGCCTCCGACGCGTCGCGGAGCGCCCCCGCCAGCGCCGCCCGGCCCGCCTCGTCCAGGTCGCGCAGGTTGCGCACATCCGGGTCGAGGCAGACGATCATCATCTCCAGCGGGCGCTGCATGAACCACGGGACCAGGAGCCGGAAGCGGCCGTCCACGTCGCCGATCGAAAGACTCTCCGGGTTCTTGCGCAGCAGCATGGCCGTGAACGGCTCGCGCGCGCGCCGCAGGAACTCCGCGTCCAGCGCCAGGCCCAGCGGGCGGACGTTCGTGTGCACGATCTGCTGATGGCCGTGCTCCACCGAGCCGCCGACCAGGCGCCCGACGTTCTTCACGATCCCCACGTGGCCGTGCTGACCGTCGCGGACCTCCGGCATCCCTTCGCCGCCGCGGTAGAGCGTGTCCTCCAGCGCCGCCAGGCGCGCTACGACGACCGCCACGTCCTCGACCGGCATGTTGTGAAGGTCGTGCTCGTGCACCGACGACGTCCACTGGAGGTAGTGCGTCCCCGTCCCCTGGCCCTTCGGCTCGCGGCCGCGGAGCTCCCGGAACGGCGGCGTCATCAGCGGGAACACGAGCGGGAACTGGTTCAGGCTGATGAAGGTCTTCCCCTCGGACAGGTCCGCCACGTCCACGATCGCCGAGGTGTTCCCGGCGCAGACGATGCACTCCCCGGACGCCGGGGGCGGCGGCGCCGGCGGGTGGTCGTGGGGACGGCCCTCCCGGGCCGGGGAATGGACGATGCGCAGACCGCTCCTCGGGTCGACGGAGATCCGGGACTCGGGCCGGGCCTCGAGGATCGACCGATCCTGCGCCACGAGGCGGTAGAGGTCGATCGACTGAACCCGCGAGACGTCCTCGAATCTGACCCGGCCGTCCTGCTCAGCCATCGACGTACTTCCCCTCTTCGTGCTCACGCGCTCTCTGCACATAGTGATCGACCGACCAGAGGATGTCCTTGACCTCGTCGTCCGTGATCTCGCGCACGACGCGGCCGGGCACGCCCATCACCACCGAGCGGGGCGGAATGACGCAACGCTCCGTCACCACCGCCCCCGCCGCGATGATGCACTCCTCCCCGACTTTCGAGCCCGTGAGCAGGATGCTGCCCATCCCGATCAGACACCGGTCCCCCACCTTCGCGCCGTGGAGGATCGCGCCGTGGCCGACGACGATCGACGCGCCGACCTCGTTCGGGATGCCCGGGTCCGCGTGGACCATCACGTGGTCCTGGAGGTTCGTCCCGGCGCCGATCGTGACCGGCGCGTCGTCCCCGCGGACCGACGCGGCGAACCAGACGGAGACGTCGTCGCCGAACGTGACGTCGCCGGTCACGGCCGCGTTCGCAGCGATCCAGACGTTCCCCACCCGCTCCATCCGCGTCACCACCATCAGGAGGCCCCCGCCTTCAGCATCTCCGAGAGGAACGTCCAGCCGTTGAACGCCGCGTGGAACGCGATCGGCGCCGCGAGCGACCCCGTCCGCTCGTAAGTCCAGGTCAACGCCAGGGAGAGGACGAACAGAGCCGGCATGTGCGCCGGACTCATGTGCACGACGGCGAAGAAGACCGAGGTCAGGAGGATCGCCGTGCCCCGCGGCAGCCGGCGGCGGAGCGCCGGGTAGACCATCCCGCGGAACACGGTCTCCTCGTAGAGCGGCGCGAGGATCACCGCCGACAGGAAGAACTTCCAGGCCGCGGTGGTCCGCAGGTCCTCGAGGATCGCCTGGTCCACCCACTTCCAGCCCGCCGAGTCCCACAGCGCCTGCGTCGCCGCGAAGACCGCGTAGACCACGGGGAACCACATGAGCCACGCGAGCACGCCGGAGACCGCCCCGCGGGCGCGCGGGCCGTGGACCGGGTTCCGGCGGACGTAGACGAAGAACGCCGCCGCCGCGATCGGGATCGGGCCGAGGTACGAAAAGAGGTAGCGGCTGCCCACGTCGTCCGGCCACAGGTTCGCCGACAGCGACGTCAGCAGGACCGAGGAGAAGAGCGCCACGAGGTAGACCGCCAGCGCGTCGAGGAAGGTGAAGCGCGCCTCCGGCGAAGGTCCGCACCGCAGCGGGTCCTTCCCGATCGTCACGCGCCAGGCGTAGATGACGAGGAGCAGACCACCGACGCCGAGGGCGACCAGGTCCCGGGTCGCGGCTTCCTCCGCGGCGATCACTCCCCGGTCACCGTCACGTGGACGCGCCGGGACCGCGGCCCGTCGTACTCGCAGAAGAAGATCCCCTGCCACGTGCCGAGGACGAGCCGGCCACCCGAAACCGGGATCTGCTCGGACGCTCCGGTCAGGATCGACTTGATGTGCGCGTCGGAGTTCCCCTCGGCGTGGTGGTAGTCGCCGTGGCGCGGGACGAGGTCCGCGAGCTTCGTCAGCACGTCGCGCTTCACGGACGGGTCCGCGTTCTCGTTGATCGTGATCGCGCCGGTCGTGTGCGGGCAGTAGACGGTCGCGGTGCCCTCGGCGACGCCGCTCTCCCCGACGATCCGGCGGACCTCCGGCGTGATGTCCACATACTCGTTGAAGGCGCTCGTGCGGACGTCGAAGGTCTCCACTAGTGTGTCTCCACTACTCGATCACTCCGTTGATCGGGGAGGACGCCTGGGCGTACTTCCGCTTCGGGATGCGTCCGGAGAGGAACGCGTAGCGGCCCGCCTCGCACGCGAGCGCCATCGCCCTCGCCATCCGGACCGGGTCTTTCGCTTCGGCGACGCCGGTGTTCATCAGCACGCCGTCCGCGCCGAGTTCCATCGCGATCGCCGTGTCGGACGCGGTGCCGACACCGGCGTCCACGATGATCGGGACGTCCGCGTGCTCGATGATGATCTCGATGTTCTGCGGGTTGAGGATGCCCGCCCCGGAGCCGATCGGCGAGCCGAGCGGCATGACGACGGCCGCCCCGGCCTCCTCCAACCGCATCGCGATCACGGGGTCGTCGGACGTGTACGTGAGAACGGTGAAGTCCTCCTTCACGAGGACCTTCAGCGCCTCCAGGGTCGCCACCGGGTCCGGCAGCAGCGTCTTCGGGTCCGCGAGGACCTCCAGCTTGATCAGGTCGGAGAAGCCGAACTCCCGGGCGAGCCGCGCCGTGCGGACGGCGTCCTCGGCGTTGTAGCAGCCCGCGGTGTTCGGGAGGATCGCGATGCGGTCGGTGTCGATGTGGTCGAGCAGCGAGCCCTTCGAGGTGCCGGACAGGTCGAAGCGGCGAATCGCCACCGTGACCATCTGCGTGCCGGCGACGTCGAAGGCCCGCTCCATGACGTCCAGCGAGTCGAACTTGCCCGTGCCCAGGATGAGCCGGTTCGTCAGCTCGTATCTCCCGAACTTCAGGGTTCCTTCGTCCATCGACGCCACTATCCGCCTCCCACCATCGTGACGATCTCCACGCGATCCCCGTCCGTGAGCACGTGGGTCGCGTGGAGACTCTTCGTGACGATCTCCCGGTTGACCTCGACGGCGATCCGCCCCGCCTCGATCTCCATGATCGAGATCAGGCCGGCGACCGTCGTCGACCCGGGGATCTCCTTCTCCTCGCCGTTGACGGTGATCGTCACTTCTTCTCCCACCGGTAGATCTCCATCACCTGGTTGAGGGTCGAGCCGTCGTCGATCTCCTTGCGGACACGGTTCTCCTTCTCCAGGCAGTCCATCGCGCGGTTCGCCAGCTCCGCCGCCTTCTCCCGCGGGAGAACCATGACGCCGTCGTCGTCGCCGACGATCCAGTCGCCGGGGAAGATCCGCTGGCCGCCGACCCACACCGGCACCTCCTCCTCGCCGAAGCCCTTCGGCTCCCCCGCGTGCGAGCAGACGTGCCGCGCGAAGGCCGGGTAGCCCAGGCGCTTGATCTCCACCGTGTCCCGGATCGCACCGTCGATGACGATGCCCGAAAGCCCCTGCTGGATCGAGGAGTGCGTCGCGAGCTCGCCCCAGATCGCCGGCGGAGTGCCGCCCGCGTCGATGACGAGGACGCTGCCCTTCGGCGCGTGGTCGATCGCCTCGACGGGCTTCGCCCAGTCGCCGGGCGCCGTGCGGACGGTGTACGCGGGGCCGATCGCCTTCGCCCCCTCGACCACCGGCCGGATGCCGGAGAGGCAGGGCACACGGTGCGCCCCGTCCGTGATGTTCGGCGTGGAAACCCGCTCGAGGATCTGCCGGATCTCGTCGCCGGTGGCGCGCTTGAAGAGCGTCGTCGCGACCTTCTCGCCCGTCTCGATCGCCTTCTCGTAGACGCGCCGGGCCATGGCGTTGTTGACCGCCGTGGGATCGAGCCTCCGGTCGGTCTGCGCGAGCACGACGCCGTTGTCCGGGAAGACCGCCCGGATCCGCTTCATGTCCTCGCGCCGCTCCTCGCCGCGCTCGAGGACCTCGGCGATGTCGAGG
>JBDLIY010000231.1:0-6494 GCA_039714635.1 Planctomycetota bacterium | reverse complement strand
CGGCGTGCCGACGGACCGGCCGCCGGAGTTGAAGGCGCCGATCGAGATCCCGAACCTGCTCTCCTGGCTGGCCTTCGGCGCCCCGTCCTGCGTCTCGTAGAGGCCCTCGATCGCCGCGAACTTCGTCGGCTGGGTCTCCGCCACCTGCTTCGCGTGGTGGTGCCCGGTCGGGAACGCGGAGGCGATCGAGAAGATCAGGCCGAAGATCACCGCGACGGTCAGCGTCTTCTTCGCGATCTCGACGTGTTTCCCCTTCAGGAGCATCCAGGCCGAGATGCCGGCCATGAAGAAGGCCCCGCTCGTCAGCGCCGCCATGACCGTGTGCGTGTAGCGGTGGATCGTGCTGGGGTTGAACACCGCGGCCCAGAAGTCGAGCAGTTCCGCCCGGCCGTTCGCCACGATGAAGCCGGTCGGCGTCTGCTGCCAGGAGTTCGCCACGATGATCCAGAACGCGGACAGCGTCGAGCCGACCGCGACCATCAGGATCGCGAACCAGTGCAGCGGCCGGCCAACTCGACTCCGGCCGAAGAGGTACAGGCCCAGGAACCCGGACTCGAGGAAGAAGGCGAAGACGCCTTCCGCGGCCAGCGGCGCGCCGAAGATGTCCCCGACGACCTTGGAGTACTCCGCCCAGTTCGTCCCGAACTGGAACTCCATCACGATGCCGGTCGCGACGCCGACCGCGAAGGTCAGCCCGAGGATCTTCGCGAAGAACCTCCCCGCCCGTTCCCAGTCGGGGTCGCCGGTCTTCCAGGCCTTGCGCTCGATGACGACGAGCAGCCAGGCGAGGCCGATCGTGATGGGGGGAAAGAGGAAGTGGAAACCGATCGTGATCGCGAACTGCAATCGTGCCAGAAACACGGCATCCATGGTGGATGGCCCTCCCCGGTATCAATGCCCAAGATAGACTGTAGGAGGCTATCGGCGAATCCGGAGTTCAGGGTCGTAATTCGGACCCTCAACTCGGATTCCTCGTTGAGTGTATTGACCGAGAGCCGGAGGGCATCGTGAAACCCGGAAATCGACGCCGTGGTGGCAGGCGTCGCCGGCGTCCGACCCCATCACGCGCTGCCCATCTTCACGACCGCGTCGAAGTGCTTCTTCAGCACCGGCATGACGGAGATCCGCACGCCGCGCTGCGTGACCGTCATCCCCTCGAGCGACCGGTTCGCCTTCAGGTCGGCCAGCGGGACCGGCTTCGCGAACTTCGAGGAGAAGGCCATGTCGACGAGGATCCAGGTCGGGTTGGCCGGGTCGGACTTCGGGTCGTGGTACCGGCTGCGCTTGTCGAACTGGAGCGCGTCCGGGTAGGGCGGGGACGCGACCTCGGCGACGCCGACGGCGGCCGGCGGCTTCGCGTTCGAGTGGTAGAAGAGCACGAGGTCGCCGACCTTCATGTCGTCGCGCATCGTGTTCCGCGCCTGGTAGTTCCGCACGCCGTCCCAGGGCGTGGTCCCGTCTCGCTCCAGGTCGTCGATGGAGTAGGCGTTCGGTTCGCTCTTCACGAGCCAGTACTTCTTCGCGCGCTTGGCCATGATGGGAGCATATCCCACGTGTCACCCCCCTTCCGTAGACTTCCGTCGTGGCGATCCGGTTCCTCCATCTGGCCGACACTCACCTCGGCGCGCGGCATCCCGCCATCGGAAGGGGGGGCGGAGGGCGTGCCGGGGGCGCGGACCCGTACCTTCGGAACATGCGCCGCGCCCTCGCGCCCGCCCGCGCCGGCCGGGCGGACCTCGTCCTCCACGGGGGGGACCTGTTCCACCGGAGCCGGCCGCCTCCGCGGATCCTCCACGCGGCGGCGACGATGCTCACCGAGGCGGCGGAGGGCGGGGCGCACGTCGTCCTCGTGCCCGGCAACCACGAGCGCTCGCTCGTGCCCTGCCGCCTGCTGATGTCACACCCGCGGATCCACCTCGTGGACCGGCCGCGGCGCGTGCGGCTCGCGATCGACGGGGCGGAGGTGGCGATCTTCGGTTTCCCGTTCCTGCGGCGGGACGCGCGGAGCCGGTTCGAGGCGGCGCTCCGGGAGACGGGCTGGCCGGAGGGGCGGGGCGACGTGGACGTGCTGCTCTGCCACCAGGCGTTCGACGGAGCGACCGTGGGGCCGGCGAATTACACGTTCCGCCGTGGACCCGACGTCATCCCGCGCACGTTCGTGCCCGTCGGGTTCGACTACCTGGCGCTCGGCCACATCCACCGGCACCAGCTCCTGGCGCATCCGCGACGCCCGGATCTCGCGTTCGCCTGGCCGGGATCAACGGAGCGGACGGCCCGGGCGGAGCGGTTCGAGGAGAAGGGAATCCTCGCCGGGATCCTCGAGCCGGGCGAGCCGGTGGCGCCCGTCTTCTGCCGCCTCCCGGCCGCGAGCCTCGCCCGGGAGGTTTCGGCCTGAAACTGGACAAGCTTGTCCGGTATATGGAGACTTCCGCTTCGAAAGACCGGGAGGCTTCGATGTACGACGACCTGATGGTTCTGCCGATGCGCGAGGAACTGACGCGGATCGGGGTGGCCGAACTCCGCACGGCCGGGGACGTGGACGCGTTTTTCGCCGGGAAGAGCGGCACGGCGCTGATCGTGGTGAACTCCGTCTGTGGCTGCGCCGCCGGCATGGCCCGTCCGGGGTTGCGGCTGGCGCTCGAGGGGCCGAACCGGCCCGATCGGATGGGGACGGTCTTCGCCGGGCAGGACGGGGAGGCGACGGCGCGGGCGCGGAGCCACTTCGCGCACGTCCCGCCGTCGAGTCCGTCGTTCGCGCTGTTCAGGGACGGCGAGCTGGTTCACTTCGTCCCGCGCCACGCGATCGAGGGCCGCGAAGCGGCCGCCGTGGCCGAGGACCTGGTCGCCGCCTTCGACGAGTTCTGCGCCTGATGGGGACGTTCCACGACCACCTGGGGGAGTGGCACGGTCACACGATCGTCGTGGACACGACGGACGGCAAGACGATCGTCGGCCGTTGTCACGAGGCCCGGGCCGACCGCGTGGACCTCGTCGGCGCGGACGTCTTCGTGTCGGGCCGCGACGGCCTGACGCGGGAGCAGTACCTCGAGAGCGTCCGGAAGTTCGGCTGGTGGGAGCGGCACGCGCGGCTCCGCGTGCCCGGCAACGAGGTCGCGCGGACGCAACTCTTCCGCGAAATGTGAGTCAGTCCTCGAGGAACCCGACCTCGCGCGTCGAGACGTCGTAGACCGCGCCGACGATGGGAAGGTCCTTCTCCCGGATGCCGGGCACCGCGGCCCGAAGGGGGGGGATGGAGCCCCGCACGTTCGCAACGACCGCCTCTTCGGGTGAGAGCCCTTCCACGAGCGGGCGAATGTGGCTCGCGAGCCAGTCCGCGGGGCTCTGCCCCTCCGCGCCGAAGTCTTCCGGCGCACCGAGTGCGGCGCCGACCGCGGCGCAGTTCGTGTGGCCGAGGACGACGATCACGGCCGCGTCCAGGTGCGCCACGGCGATCTCCACGCTCCCGAGGAGAGCGGGCAGGATCGCGTGGCCCGCGATGCGGACGACGAAGAGGTCGCCCGGCCCCTGGTCGAAGACGGTCTCGACGGGCACGCGGGAGTCCGCGCAGCCGAGCACGATGGCGAACGGATCCTGCCCGTCGGCGAGTTCGGGCCGGCGGGGGAAGCTGGTCCGCGGCGTCCCGGAGACGAACCTGCGGTTGCCGTCCTTCAGTCGTCGGAGTGCTTCCTCGGCGGTGATTCGAGTCATGCCGCCACCCTACCGAATCCGGCAATACGGAGGCGGAACCAATTTTCCCGCATTCGCCCGGTCGATTGACTCCTCCGGCCACTGTCGTACGATCCACCCGGGTTCGGGGCTCGACGCAGGAGGGGTGACGCATGGCCGCGAGGTTCGCATTCGCGCTGTTGCTCGGTCTGTTCCTCTGTCCCGGAGTCGCCGTCGCCGCGGACGCGCTCGTCATCGACCACACCTGCGCCGACCTCACGCAGGTCCCCGAATCGGCGATCCGGCAGGCGAAGGACACGCTGCACATCGCCTACGGCCACACGTCCCACGGCAGCCAGCTCATCGCCGGGATGGGCACGAACGGCGGGTCCCGGCTCGACGCCTTCATGACCGCGAACGGCGCGACGGCCGGCCTCTACCTCTGGAACGCCGGCGGGACGGACGGCGCGCTGGATCTCAGTGACCAGCCGTTCTCCGGCGCGAGCGACCTCGGCAACCCGAACCGCACGGCCTGGGAGGCGGCCACGCGGGCCTGGCTCCGGGACCATCCCGAGACGAACGTGATCATCTGGTCCTGGTGCGGCCAGGCGGCGACCTCGATCGCGAACATCGACACGTACCTCGACCTGATGGAAGGCCTGATCGAGGACTACCCGGACGTGAAGTTCGTCTTCATGACCGGCCACCTGACCGGAGGCGGCGAGAACGGCACGCTGAACCTCGCCAACGAGCACATCCGGAACCACTGCCGCACGCACGGTCGCATCCTCTTCGACTTCGCGGACATCGAGAGCTGGGACCCCGACGGCCAGACGAACTACATGCTCCTCGGGGCGAACGACAACTGCGACTACGACAGCGACGGCAACGGCAGCCGCGACCGGAACTGGGCCGTCGACTGGCAGAACGCCCACGTCGAGGACGTCGACTGGTGGGCGTCCGGCGCGGCGCACAGCCAGCACCTGAACGGCAACCGCAAGGGTTACGCGGCGTGGTGGCTCTGGGCCCGGCTGGCGGGCTGGGGCGACATCCCGGAGCCGCCGGAGCCCGGCCCCGCGCCGAAGATTCGCCGCGCGACCCTCCCGGCCGGCGCGAAGTCGACGACGTACACCGTCCGGCTCGACGTCCGCGTGAAGGGCGAGTGCACGGGTTGCCGCGCCTGGGAACTCGCGGACGGCGTCGAGCCGCCGGCCTTCACGCCGGGGACGCCCGTCGACGGTCGGTACGAGGGGCTCGAGGTGACTCTCGTCGACGATCCGGAGATGCCCGACCTCCGCCGGATCTGCGTCCAGCTTTCGAACGAGGGAGCGGAGTCGAAGACGAAGGTCCTGCGTGTGAAGCTCGTGGCGCCCCGGATCCGCAGGCTGACGGTCGAGGGCGGACGGAACCGGACCGACCCCGTCCTGGAAATGGAGGTCGCCGTGCGCCGGACGGCGGTCGGCATCCGCGTCTGGGAGAAGCTCCCGGGGGCGATGCCGCCGGACTTCACGGCGTCCGAACCCATCGACGTCGCCTACGAGGGCGTCGGTCTGACTCTCTCCGACGATCCCGGCCTCCCGCGCCGCCGCGTCGTTCTCGTGCAGGTGACCGGCGAGGCGAGAGAGTCGAAGATCCGGAAGCTGGTCGTCCGGCTCCGCTGACCTGAAGGACGCGATCATGCGGGGCGCCGAGCGGCTCGAATACAATCCCTGCCGTCACTCGCCGTCCGGCCTACGAGGAGGGTCTCCGATGAAACGATGGGTGCTCGCCGCGATCCTGCTGACTCTGCCGTTGGCCGCCGTGCAGGCGCAGGAGGCCGACTCCACGTCGAAGGAGGAGACGACCGCCGAGCCCTCGACGGCGAAGATCCTGTTTCACGGAACCGAGCTCTTCGAGGTCGCGTCCATCGGTCCCGTCTCCGCGGAGACCCGGTCCGGCCTCATCACCGGCGCGATCCAACGGATCGCCGGGTCGCCCCTGGTCAACACGAACGACCTGGTCGTCAGTCATCCCGAGAACAAGCTGGTCAGCGTGATCATGTCCGGGGCGGACCTGGTCTGCACGGTCTGGCAGGAGGACGCGGAGCTCGCCGGCGTTTCCCGGGAGGACCTCGCCGTACAGTGGCGGGATCGGATTCACGACATCGTCGACAAGCACCGGAAGGATCGGACCACGGAGTCCTACCTGCGGAGCGCGGGCTACGCCGCCGGTGCGACCCTGGTGCTGCTCATCTTCTGGCTGCTCATCCGGTGGATCGCCCGGCGGGAGATGAGGTTCTTCGAGAAGAAGTTCGCCGACCGGCAGATGCTCAAGTTCGTGGACGGCAACAGCCTCATCCTGCTCAACGGGACCCTCGTGAAGCTCGCGAAGGCGGTCACGATGATCGTCGTCCTGATCTTCTACCTGAACGTCGTGCTCAGCTTCTTCCCGTGGACGTTCAACCTCTCGGCCCGGCTCTTCACGCTCATCACGACGCCCCTCCACAAGTTCGCGCGGGCCTTCGTGGACTACCTGCCGAATCTCGTCACCCTCGTCGTGATCATCCTGATCGTCTGGTTCCTCCTGCGGGGCCTGAAGTACGTCTTTGCGCAGATCAGCGAGGGCAAGGTTCGCATCCGTGGTTTCTACCGGGACTGGGCGGACACCACGTACAGCCTGGTCCGCACCGTCGTCATCATCTTCGCGCTCGTGGCCGCCTACCCGTACATCCCCGGAGGGAAGTCGGACGCTTTCAAGGGGATCTCGATCTTCGTGGGCATCCTCTTCTCGCTGGGCTCCACCTCGGCGGTGGGTAACTTCTTCGGCGGCCTGATGCTCACCTACATGCG
>JBDLIY010000230.1:0-6547 GCA_039714635.1 Planctomycetota bacterium | reverse complement strand
GAGGACCTCGCCGACGTCGTTACGGACCGGGGGATCCGGATCGTCTCCCTCATGCACGTCGGCGGCGACGGCTGGCTGAAGACGCTCGACTTCGTGCCGCGGAGCCGGGCGCACCTGCTCGACGTGATCCGCGCCGGGGAGCGGGCGGACGGCTCGAGCCTGTTCAAGGGAATGGGCATCCGGACGGGCGCGTCGGACATCGTCCTGCGTCCGCGGCCGGGCACGGCGTTCCTCGACCCGTTCTCGCCGCACGAGACGCTGGCGATCCTCTGCAGTCACACCGGCCGCGAGGGGAACCCGCTGCCGGAGAGCCCGGACACGATCGTCCGCCGGGCGCACGCGCGGCTGCGGGACGAACTCGGCGTCGACCTGTGGGCGCTGGGCGAGGTGGAGTACTTCCTCGGGAAGCGCGCCACGGAGAGCGACATCTACGGACAGAGCGAGCGCGGCTACCACGCCACCTCGCCCTTCGTCTTCGGGGAGCGTCTCCGGCGGGAGGCGATGGCGCTCCTCGCCGGGCTCGGCGTTCACTTCCGCTACGGCCACTCCGAGGTCGGCTACGTCGAGCCGGAGGCGCCGGACAACCTGATCTGGGAGCAGCACGAGGTGGAGCTGGCCCTCGCGCCCCTTCCCGAAGCCGCGGACGGGATCGCGCTGACGCAGTGGGTGCTGAGAAATCTCGCGCATCGCTACGGCATGCGGCTCTCCTTCCGGCCGATCCTCCGGGTCGGGCACGCGGGCAGCGGCCTCCACTTCCACATGTCGCCGGTCGTCGACGGGGAGCCCCGGGGCGGCCGCGACGACGATGGCGAGTTCCACGACGCGGCGAAGTGGCTGATCGGCGGACTTGTCCGCCTCGGCGGAGCGCTCATGGCGTTCGGCAACCGGGAGGATGGCTCGTTCACGCGGCTGCGCCAGGGCAAGGAGGCCCCGACGGCGGTCACGTGGGGCGAGTTCGATCGTCGTGGCCTGGTCCGCCTGCCGGTCGTGCCGATGGACGCGGAGGGGAAGCCCGTCTCGACGCCGACGATCGAGTTCCGCCTGCCGGACGGCTCGGCGCATCCGCACCTCCTGCTGGCCGGCGTGGCGCAGGCGATGGTGCTCGGCTCGCGGACGGACGGCCTGGACGCGCTCCTCGCGGCGTCGAACGCGTCGGCGGCGAAGGTCCAGCCCGGCGGCGCGGCGGCGGTGCCGAACTCCCGGGCCGAGGTGTCGGAGGCCGTGGCGGCGCTACGGGACGTCTTCGAGGCGGGCGACGTCTTCCCCGGCGTCCTGATGGACCGGGTGCTGGCCGAGCGGTGAGGATGGTACTCATAGACACCGACCGCCCCAAGTCACTGCGTTTTAGCTGGTTGTGCGTTCGATGTGCGGATTCCGAATCCGCAGATGGGACGCCCTGAGCGGCGCCGTCCGGGACGCCGGCTCCGCGGACCTGCCTGATCCCGCGCCCCGGTCGGGGCCGGCATCTGTTAGATTTGCCCCGATGAGTCGCCTCCGACGCGCGCTCCCGCTGCTGCTCACCCTGTTCCTCCTGCCGCTTCCCGTCCTCGCCCGTGACGCGGACGTCGACGACCTCGGGAAGGTCCTCAAGCAGGGCGTCAAGGACATCACCTCGAAGGACGCGAGGAAGCACATCGTCTACCTGGCGGGGCCGGAGTGCGAGGGGCGGGCATCCGGCGAGCCGGGATGCGATGTCGCGGCGGAGTACCTGGCGAAGAAGCTCGGCGAGATGGGACTCGTACCCGGTGGAGACGGTGAAACGTTCCGCCAGAAGTTCCACGTGAACGCCGGGCCGTTCCGTGGCCAGCGGCCGAAGGACGAGCGCCCGACCGGCCGGCAGCCTACGTACAACGTGATCGGCATCCTCGAGGGGGCGCACGCCGAACGAGCGAAGGAGACGATCGTTCTCGGCGCCCACTACGACCACATCGGGCACCTCGACCGAAAGAAGATGAAGGTCTTCTGGGGCGCGGACGACAACGCGTCCGGGACGGCCGGGGTCCTCCTCGTGGCCGGCGCGTTCGCGAAGGCGGGGATGCGGCCCGACCGCACGATCGTCTTCGTCCTCTTCTCGGGCGAGGAGCGCGGTCTTCACGGCTCGGACCACTACGTGAAGCACCCCGCCCGTCCGCTCGCCGACACCGTGACGATGCTGAACTTCGACATGCTCGGCCGGAACGACGCGTCCCGCATGGACGTCTACGGCAGCCGGTCGAGTCCGGAACTCTCCGAGGCGAACCTTCGCCTGGCGCGGGCGGCGAAGTTCAAGTTCAGGCTCGAGGGCGGCTCCGTCTTCCAGCGGTCCGACCACTTCCGCTTCTACCAGCGGGACATTCCCGTCCTGTTCTTCAACTCCGGGATGCACGGCGACCTTCACGCGCTCGGCGACGAACCGAAGAAGATCAACTTCAAGAAGGTGGAGCGGATCGCGGAACACGCCTGGCGTCTCATCTGGGAGATCGCCAACCGCGAGACGCGGCCGACCTTCAAGAAGATCCCGCCGGAGGGCGCCGCGGGGATCCTGATGTTCGTCCCCGACCAGATGTCCATCGACGAGGCGAAGGAACTCGGCCTCCCGAAGAAGAAGGGTGGGGTGAGGGTCCGCACCGTCGATGCGGGCGGGGCCGGGGCGGAGGCCGGCCTTCAGGCCGGCGACGTCATCTTCGGCCTCGCCGGGAAGTACCTGGACGACAAGAACCCCCTGAAGGACCTGGACCGGATCGCGGACAAGCTGAAGGTCGGACAGAAGGCCTCGCTGCTCGTCCTGCGGGACGGCCGCCCGAAGAAGCTCTCCGTGACGCGTCGCGACGAAGACTCGTAATCTGGGGCGGCCCGGGTCTCTCTGATATGGTCTCCGCGCTCCCGAAGCACCAACCGGAGGCCGTTCCATGGACATCGACATCAAGGGCAAGGTGGCGCTCGTCACCGGCGGTTCGCGCGGCATCGGCCGGGCGATCGCGGAGACCCTGGCCCGGGCCGGGGCGAACGTCGCGGTCAACTACCTGCGCCAGAAGGCGCCGGCGGCGGAGACCGTCGCGGCCATCGAGGGGCACGGCGTCCGCGGCCTGGCCATCAAGGCCAACGTCGGGCAGGCCGACGGGGTCCAGGAGATCTTCGGCACGATGTGCGAGGAGTTCGGCGGCGTCGACATCCTCATCTCAAACGCCGCCTCCGGCGTCCTCCGGCCCTACTCCGAGCTGACGCCGCGCCACTTCGACTGGACGATGGACATCAACGCGAAGGCGTTCCTGCCCCTCGTGCAGCACGCGATCCCGATGATGGTCGCACGCGGAGGCGGGAAGGTCGTCGCGGTGTCGAGCCTGGGCTCGATGCGCGCGATCCCGAACTACCTCGCGGTGGGGGCCTCCAAGGCGGCGCTGGAGTGCATCGTCCGTCACGTGGCCCTCGAGTCGGCGGGGGAGAACGTCAACGTCAACGCGGTCTCCGCCGGCACGGTGGACACCGACGCCCTCACCCACTTTCCGAACCGGGAGGAGATGCTCCAGACCACGCTCGAGCGGACGCCCGCGGGGCGGCTCGTCACGCCCGACGACGTGGCGAACACCGTGCTCTTCCTCTGTTCGTCCGGGTCCGAGATGATCCACGGCCAGACGATCATCGTGGACGGCGGCTACACGGTGGTCGTGTGATGGAAACGTTCCGGCTGGATCGGTCGGGGACGGGGCGGCTCGTCGCGGCGGGGCCGGAGGCCGCGGCCTTCCTGCAACGGATCCTGACCCAGGACATCGATGCGCTCGTCGAAGGCTCGGGGGCGGAGTCGTTCTTTCTCACCGCGAAGGGGAGGTACGTCGCCTTCCTGACGCTCTATCACCGGGGCGACCACTTCCTCGTGAAGTGCCCGGGCGAGGTCCGCGAGGAGTTGGCGCGGAAGCTCTCGATGTTCACACTCGGCTCCGAGGCCGACGTCTCCGACGCCACGGAGGTGCTCGACCTCGTGACCGTTCTCGGGGACGGCGCGGCGTCGGCGCTTTCGGCCGCCGCGGGCCAGGCTCCGCCGGAGGAGCTGCACGCGAACGCCATGCTTCCGATCGGGGGCTACGCGGTCACCGCCTGCCGTACGGACGACTTCGGCGTGCCCGGCTGGGACCTCCACTTCCCGGCGGCGATCCGGGACGCCGTCGACTCCGCGCTCGGCGACGTCGGGGAGCTCGACCCGGCTCGCGCCGAGGTCCTCCGCATCGAGGCCGGAATCGCCCGGCACGGCGCGGAGATGGACGAGAAACTCCTGCCGCCGGAGATCCCGGCGCTCGTGCCACGCGCGATCTCCTATTCGAAGGGCTGCTACGTGGGCCAGGAGACGATCGCCCGCATCAAGACCTACGGCCACGTGAACCGCGAGCTGCGCGGGCTGGTCGTCAAAGGCGACGCGCCTCCGGCGCCGGGGACGGAGCTCACCGTGGAGGGGAAGAAGGTCGGCGCGATCACGTCGTCCTGCGTCTCGGAGTCCGCCGGCGGCCCGATCGCCCTCGGCTTCGTCAAGCGTCAGCACTTCGAACCGGGGACGGAGCTCGACCTCGCGATCGACGGGGAATCGACGACGGCGTCGGTGGTGCCGGCCGGAGGTCCCTGGAAGTAGGGGGGTCAGTCCTCGCGGCAGCTCGTGGGTGAGCGGGGCCGCACAGATACCGGCCCGGTCGTGTTCGATTCCGCCGAAGTGCCGCGGAACTGCCGGGGCTGCGAGGTCCTGATACCCCTTGCTGGGGGATTTAGTCCGCGGGACGGACGCAGCGGAACCCGATGTTGTCGTACTTGTCCTTCGGGTTCGCGAAGAGGTGCCGGTCGCAGCGAAGGAAGGACGCCGGGTCGACCCAGGAGCCACCCCGGATGATCTTCATGTCGATCTCGATCTTGTCCCAGTCCTTCGTCCACTCCCAGACGTTGCCCGCCATGTCCCGGGCGCCGAACACGCTCTTGTTCTCCTCGAACCGGTCGACGGGAGAGGTCATGTCCTCGCCGTCCACGTTGCCGAAGTTGGCGAGCGAGTCGTCGAACTCGTTGCCCCAGGGGTAGACGCGGCCCTCGATCCCGCGGGCGGCCTTCTCCCACTGCGCGGAGGTGGGGAGTTCCTTGCCGGCCCAGGTGGCGAACTTGTCCGCGTCGTACCAGGAGACGCCGACCACCGGGTCGTTCGGCTCCTTCAGGCGACCCTCGCCCCAGAACTTCGGGGAGCGGTAGCCCGTCGCCTCGATGAACTTCCGGTACTCGGCGTTCGTGACGGGGAAGAGGTCGATATGGAACGCGTCGAGCTCGGCGGTCTCGTTCCCTTCGCCGAGGAGGTACTCGCCCCCGGGCACGATCACCATGCCCTCGACCTCGGCGACGACCTGCTCCGCGGCGCCGTCGCCGCCGAGGGTCGCGACCTCGGTCTCCACCTCGGAGAACAGCTGGGCGCGCTCGTCAGGCCCGAGGCCGGAGAGAACGTCCTCGATCTCCTCGAGACGGTCCTCGATCACGTCCCAGTCCGTCTCGCCGCTGCGGGTCCGATAGGCCTCGAAGATCAGCTTCGCTTTCGCCAGATAGGGTTTCTCCGGCTCGGCCTTCGAGAAGGCGATCTCGAAGAGCAGAATCCCCAGGTAGTAGGACTCGGGGTCCTCTTCCGGGTCGACGGTGGCGAAGTACTTGTCGAGGAGGTCGAGCGCATCCTCGTCCGGCACGTCGACGGACGGCTGTCCGTAGTCGACGTACTTCGTCCACACGCACTCCTTGATCTTCTGAACCTTCTCCTTCATGGAACTCCCGAAGCCTTCCTTGAGGGATGAAACCGCGTACGGTAGCAGCGGCCCTGCACGGCAACAACGTTTTTCGTCCGCCCGGTTTAGCGTCCGTGTCTACCGCCTTGGCTTGTACTCCAGATCGAGTCGTTTCCGGATCTTCTCGGCGTACGTTTCGATGGTTTCGTGGTCGTCGCGGGGGATGTCGAGGACGTCTCCCAGCTCCTTCATCAGGCTCTCATCACGGTGAATCGGAAGGCGGTGCCGCTCGGCGTGCGTCTTGAACATCCGGATGAAGAGGACCTTCGAGAGGTGGGAGCAGGAGCGGTAGAGGACGAAGCCGATCGTGGCCATCGCGATGAGCGTGATGACCAGGTACGCGCCGAACCGCCCCGCCTCCTTCGTCTCCGCCAGGCGGGCGTAGATCTGCAGCGACGCGCCGATCAGGATGCAGATGAACCCGAGCATCGCCTCGATCCGCTGGGCGATGTAATACTTGAAGGTCTTCAGCCGGTCGACCTTCACGTTGAGCAGTTCGCGCATGACGGTACGCGGGCTCTTCACGATGATCGCGAGCATCAGGAAGAACGCTCCGAGGATCGTGAAGCAGATGCCGAGGATGGACAGGTTCGTGGTCATGAGTCCTCCGACCGGATCGTACGGTCCGGAGGCGCTTCCGGGGAAGGGGGAACCCGACGTTCCGCCAGCGCCTTGAACTTCCGGAGGTTCTTCAGGGTGATCTCGAAGTCCTTGGGCAACGGCGCACAGACCTCGATCGGCACGCCCGTGATCGGGTGCGACAGCGCGATCCGCCG
>JBDLIY010000229.1:0-6547 GCA_039714635.1 Planctomycetota bacterium | reverse complement strand
GTCCGGCCGGCGAGGGCCCGGCGGAACCTCGCCCCCGTCACGCCGTCGTAGACGATCTCGTCCCGGGCGCAGACGACCCGCTCGATCCGCCGGCCGAGGGCCACGCTCTCGGCCAGCTTTCGACCGCGCTCAACTTCCGGCAGCTCAGGCACTCGCGCGACCTCTCATTCGTACCGAAGCGCACCGTTCTTCTGCAGCACGAGGCGGCCCGTCGCCGGCAGCGGCCAAGACTCGCCGAGGTCCGCCAGGGGCATCGTCGCCGGCGTTCCCGATGTGGCGGACACCCCGCCGTAGGCCAGGCTCACGACCTTCACGTAGCCGCCGTACGTCCACACGGTCACGCCGTTCAGGGACACCGAACGCGGCTGCCACTTCGTCTCCACGGCGTGGGACGCTTTCGCAACCAGGTCCGTGATGTGGATCTTCCCGTCCTTCATGCGGAACTCGAACAGCGGGTCGCGGGCTCCCAGCTTCGCGAAGCCGGAGCGGTCTCCCTGGCTCAGCGCGGACCCGCCGAAGCCGCCCGGCTGGCCGGCGCTCGCCAGCCGCTTCTGCTCCGCGATCAGGTCGCGGAATTCAGCCTCGAGTTCCAGGGCGCGGACCGCCTCGACGAGCTCGGCGAAGGCGGCCTTCTGCCCGTCCCATTCCCCCACCGTCCGCCAGAGTTCGGCCGCCCGATTCGCCTCCTCCCGGAAGTCCCTCTTCTTCTTCCGCGCGGCGGCGACGAGCGCTCGCAGGGTGGTGAGCCGGGCCATGACGTGCAGCACCGCCGGCCCGTCCCCCGTCGGCAGTTTCTTCAGAATCTTCTCGGCGTTCGACGCCTTCCCGGCCGCGAGCCAGGCACGGGCCACCGTGATCCGTACGTCGGCCCGGACCTCGTCCGGGAGTTCCTCGAACTCGAGCCGGCCGGCGCGACCGAGGTTCCGGGCGTCGGGGTCCGCGGCAATCGCGCTCCGGATCAGGAAGTCGACCGGCAGGATGCGCTCCGGCGGCGGAGCGGCTTCCGCGCTCGCGAAGGCGATCGTCCAGAGGAACTTCCGCATCTTGCGGGACGGCTCCGTACCCGTTTCGCACGCCCGGATCACAGAACGGATGCGCTCGGCGATCCCCGCCTGCGGGGCACGAACGTCCATCCGGTGGACGAGGTCGAAAGCCTCCTTCAGGTGCGGAAGCGCATCGGGCATCCGCTCCAACTTGACGAGGCCGTTCGCGAGATTGTTCAGGCTCCAGGCCAGGCCGGTGAGATCGCGGATCTTCCGCCGCTCCGCGACCGCACCATCGAGCAGGGGAACCGCCCGGGCCTCTTCACCCTTCTCCGACAGGTAGAACGCCATGTCGTGGAGCACCTGGGCCGCCGCCTTCGGGTGCTGCAGCCGGACCGCCGCCTCGCGGACGGGTGTGAGGAACGCGATCTGCGCCTCGATGTCCGCCTGCTGCTCGGAGGAGGTCGCCACGGCCACGTAGCCGGAGGCCACGTCCGACTCGAACCTGCCCTCGCCCGCGGTGACGGTGGCCAGGCGCATCCAGGCCGCGCGGCAGTCCTCGTGCTTCCCGGCCTTCGTGAGATTCCAACAGATGCCGCGCAGGAGGGTGACGCGATCCGGGAGGTACTTCTCCCCCGCCTCCTCGTAGATGCGGACCGCCTCCTCGTACTTCTCGACCGCTTCCTCGTAGCGCTCGGCCTTGAAGGCCTCGCTCCCTTCGTCCCGGAGGCGCGCCGCCTTCGCGAGCGGATCCTCGGCCGCCGCGACGGCAAGAATCGCGACCAGGATGATCCCAATGAGCGTAACTCGCATACATCCCTCCCCTCAGGCCGGCCACCCGGCCCCTCTCGATCCTAATGTCAGCACTTTGGACGGTCGATAGGGAGGTGTCTTCTCTGGGAAACGAATCAGGACCGGTGGAGGGAAAGAACCGTCGGTCCGGGCCGTGACGCATGACCGAACAGATCGACATGGAGATAGCCGGGAGCCTCGAGAGGCAATGGACGGTGGTGGACCACCTCGTCGCCTATCTCAAGGCCGCGTTCATCTACCCGGAGAACAACCGCCGGGTCCTGAACTCCGCGGATGATCTGATCGACCAGGTGCAAGACGGGGACATGTCCGTGGTCCACGTGGTCGGCAAGGAGATCCGGGTCAACGGGGAGGCCACCGAACTTCCCCCCCTCCTCAACGACTGGCTGCGGGAGGTCTTCTACAAGGCGCGCCTCGCCGGCGTCGAACTCCGGTCGGACCTGGGCCGGGAAACGCTGGCGCTCTTCGGCCGCCTGCTGCAGGAGGCGGGGCGCGAGGACGACGCGGACTTCACCGCCACCTGGCCGACCGATCGACCGGGTCTCGTGCCGCTCGACCTCATGTTCCGCGGCTATCACCGCGCCGGGTCCGAGGGCGCGACACGCGACGACCGCACCGCGGATGTCCTCTTCGGAGGCGGCCCGATGCTCACCGAGCCGCTGGCCCCGGAGTCGGAGCAGAACAAGGTGGCCGAGTTCCTCTCGACGGACGAGTCCGTTCGCGAGCGGCTGAACGAGCTGCGGAGCCGGTGGGGCGAGGTCGCGGGATCCGAGGCGGAGGCGGCCCGCGTCGACCTGGTCTCGGAGATCTCGCGGCTCCTCCCGGTGGAGGCGATGCGCAGCGAGGACCGGGCGCGGGAGTTGATCCACCACGTGCTGGACATGCTCGACGACTACCGGCCCGGCGACGGGACGATGCCGGGGGACGCCGCTGGAGCGGAAGAATCCGATCTGAGCGGCGCGGCGCTGAGCGTGGCGCGGCGGTTCTTCGATCACCGCCTCCCCGTTCACGACATCACGCACCGGGACCACCTTCCCGCCGGGCGCCCCGGCGACGAGGTCGTGACGGACGACCTGGACGCTCTGCTCGTCGAGTACGAGGCCCTGCCCGACGCCACAGGGATATCGTTCCCCGTCGACGACGAGAGCCTGAGCGGCGAACTTCTCGGCATCTATCTGCACCGCCTGATTTCCGAGGAGGACAGCCGGGTCTCGGAGCTGATGGGAGAGATGCTCGACGACCTGACGGACACGAAGATCGGCGTGCTGACGAGCTACCTGGAGCCGTGCGTCTCGGGGGACGTGGAGGCGGCGCGGAACAGCCCGGAGTGGAAGATCCTCGAGATCCTCCGGAATCAGGGGCGCCTGGACCTCCTCCGCCGGGCCGGGCTGCTCGACGAGAAGCTGGCCGCCGCCCTCTTCCCCGAACTCTTCGATCTCTTCCTCGACACGCTCTCCCCGGACGACGAGGAAGACCGCAACCGTCTGCGCCGCGCGGTACAGATGATCGGGACGGAGCGGATCCGGGCCGCCACGCCCGTCCTGGTGGGCGAGATGCAGATCCTCTCGCCGTCCCGGAGCCGGATGGTCCTCGCCGCGGATTCCCCGGAGATCGTGCCGCTCGTCGGGGTCTTCGCGGAGAACAGCGACGTCGACGCGCGGAAGGAGATCGCCCTCCTCCTCCGGAGACTGGAGCCCCCGATGGCGGAGTCCGCCGCCCTGCGCGCCGTGAATCCGCCCGACCTGCTTCCGGCCGGCTACCTGCGCGACCTCTGCCAGGTCGACTGGGGAGCGCCCAACGAGAAGCTCCGCGAGTACTCGCGGTACCTGCTGATGAAGTACATCACCGACACCGCCGGGGACTCGTCGCTGACGGAGCGGCGCGTGTACGCCATCCGGTCGCTCATCCACCTGCCGGGCCCGCAGACCGTCGAATTCCTCCGCGAGCTCGCGGCGAAGGGCCGGCTCCTGCTGGTGTCGAAGTCGGCCCGGACGATCCGGAACGCCGTGGTGCGGACGCTCGAGGAGGTCGAGAGTGTGTGACTGCCTCCCCACCCCGATCGAGCCGACCGGGGAGCATCCGCCCCGGCTGCCGAGAGAACTCGTGAACGACATCGTCACCGAGTTCGTGGCGGGGATGCTGAACGCGAAGATCTACTTTCTCGACCACCCGCGCGTCGACCAGTCGCTCCTCGCCGTCATGGCGAACCTGTCGGAACTGGGCGTGGAGAACGTGAAGCTCTCCGTGGTCGGGGACCTCCTGGTCTACCGCCAGCGACCGCTCCTCTCCGCCAGCCTCTCCGCGTCGCGCCTGATCCACGCCCTCGGCGCCTGGCAGGCCGGCGGCCTGGAGCTCGCTCGATCGTCGACCCTTCCGGAGGTCCGGGCGCTCCTCGAGGTGCTGCTGACGACGCCGCAGATCGGGGAGGAGTACGAGGTCGCGAACGGGCAGCTCGAGACCATCGGCTGCGTGAACCTCCGGTTGCTCCCGCCGTTCGCCCGAGGCACCGGCCAGGACGGGAACAACGACGAGCTCGGCGAGGGATCGGACATCCACATCCCGATCCAGCTCTACCAGTCGATGGTCGACGTGCTTCAGGGGGTGACGCTCTCCGTCTGCCAGGGCGGCACCATCCACTTCGGTCCGGTGCAGGACCAGGCCGAGGACGTGCTGAAGAGGCTCGAGGCGGAAGAGGGATCGCTACTGAACCTCGCCCGCCACGAGCAGTACGACGCGTTCACCTTCGGCCACTCCGTCCGTGTCGCCGTGCTGGCGATGAACTTCGGCCGGTCGCTGACGAGCAACCACGATGCGCTCGTCCGCCTCGGCACCGCCGCGCTGCTGCACGACGTGGGCAAGTCCCGGATTCCCTTCGAGATCCTCCACTCGAGCCACCGCCTGACGGTGGAGGAGCGACGCGAGATCAACCTGCACCCCGAGCTCGGCGCGAAGATCCTCATCGACCACCGCGATGCGGACCCCCTCGCCGTCGCGGCGGCCTTCGGCCATCACAAGACGATGATCGAGGCCGGCTACCCGAACACCGCCCACGAGCACCAGCTCTCGGCGATCACGCACATCGTGAAGATCTGCGACACCTACGAGGCGCTCACCGCGGCCCGCCCCTACAAGCGGCCGATGAGCCCGATCCGGGCCTACCGGATCATGATGTCGATGGCGGGGCACTTCCACCCGCAGTTCCTGCGCCGGTTCATCGAGGTGAACGGCGTCTACCCGAGCGGGCAGCTCGTGGCTCTCTCCGACGGGAGGAACGCCCGCGTCATCCGTCAGAGCCCGGAGCTGCTGAAGCCCGTGGTGCGGCCGGACACGGACTTCGACGGGAACCGGGTCTACACGGCGGACGAGATCGACGTCGACCTCAGCGTGCCGACGGAGGGATCGGAGCTTGTGGTGGCGGACGTCGTGAGGGAGCACACCGACGACTGAGAGGTCGTTGCGAGCCCCCTACTCCTCCTCGTCGGAAGTCGTTCCCTCCACCCCCGGCGTCATCAGGCGGCGCGTCAGCGAGGTCACCAGCACGAGGGCCTCGTCCCGCTCCTGTTCGGCGGCGCGCACACGGGCATCCAGGGCCTTCCGTTCGGAGGCCAGGCTCTCCCGCTCCGCGGCGACATCCTCCTCCAGGGCGGTCAGCCGCGCCCGAAGCTCCTCCGCGGCGGACTCCGCGGCGGCGACGCGCTCCTCGACCCCCTTGCGCTCGGCACGCATCTCCTCGAGCTGCTCCTCCACCTCGCCGCGGAGGCGTGCTTCCTCCTCCAGGGCGGCGGCGTGGTTCACCTCGAGCCGCTCGACGAGGGCGGCCAGGCGCCCCTCGACTTCCAGTCGGACAGAGTCCATCCGGTCGGCGGCGCGCCGCAACTCGGCGGGGATTCCGTCGAGGGGACCGAGGACCGGCTGGTCGAAGACCGGCTCCTCCGGCTCGGCCGGGGCGGGGGCTTCCGGGGCCGGACGCGGCTCCACGGGCGCGGGGTTCCTCTTCTTTCGGGCGGCCATCGGCGTCTCCCCCTTCTCGTTCTCCGGCTCGGGTTCTGAATCGGGGATCGTCGTCCCCGTCAGCACTCCGATCGCCTGTCTTTCCCGCCGCTCCGCGTCCCGGCGATTTGAGTCGATCCTGGTCACGAAACGGCGCCTCCTCTCCAGCATGCCGAGAACCTGGTCCGGCGCGGCGGACCGCGGCAGGTTGAGGATCCCGTGGGTCTCGGCGAGCGTCCCGTCGAGCAGTTCGAGCTCCACTGCGCGCAACCGCCGGCACTGATCGAGGAGATCGTACGCGCGCTCCGCGGACCCGCTCCCGGAATCCCGCGCCGCCAGCCGGAGCGCCTCCATGCCCTCCCGGAGGAGTTCCAGGCCCCGCTGCTCGACCTGGCGGACTTCGAGCTGGACGCCCCCGGAATCGGCGATGAGCGTCAGGCCTTCTTCGAGGAGGGACCGCCATTTCCGCGCACTGGAGCCCTTGGCGACCACGCGGCGTTCCCAGTCCCTCAGCCGATCCTCCGTCGAGCCGATCCGGTCGCGCGCGGTGGCGGACCGGCGAAAGGCGCGGCGGCTGTCCCGGAGGGACTTCCGCGCCTCCTGGCTCAGGAGGTCGATCGGCCTTCTCCCGGTCTGCGGCTGGTTCGTGGCTGGGTTCATTTCAAGACCCGTGACCTCCCGCCGATCCGAGCATGCTTGAATTGCGTCTCGACGTCAACTGCCCGGGGTGTGTGGATTGGGGACAGCCGCCCTCGTCAGCC
>JBDLIY010000228.1:0-6551 GCA_039714635.1 Planctomycetota bacterium | reverse complement strand
GGGTACTGGTGGTCCATCGTCTTCCGGACGCCGGAGTCGTCCCGCACGCGCGCCGCGAAGTCGGTCGAAGGAACGAGCGGCATGTGGCAGTCGTTGCAGTTTTTCTCCGCCCGCTCCGGGTAGTAGAAGCTCGCCACGCCGAAGCCCGACACGCCGGAGAGGTGGAACGAGTCCTTGTGGTTCTGGCCGCGGAGCCAGCGGTAGTGGTTCAGCTCCTCCGGCAGGTGGACCTTGTGGCAGGTGCCGCAGAACCCGGTCTCCTTGTGCAGCGGCTTCAGGAACGTCTTCCGGTGGAACGCCGGCTTGCCCTTGATGAGCTGCTGCGAGAGCCAACGCAGCGCCGGGCTCGAAGACAGCGCGAACGGGTAGTGGACCGGCTCCTCGATCGTGTAGTCACCGTTGCCGACCGGCGTGTTCACGTGGGTGATCGCGTGGCAGACGGTGCAGGTGATCCCGGCGTGGGCGGTCGGGTCGGAAACGTCGTCGAACTCCGGATCGTCGAAGCGGCCGGAGAACAGCGGCACCGGGTCGTGGCAGCCGGCGCAGAAGCGCGCGGCGCGAACGCTCCCGTCGCGCTCGAGCGTCACCCGCCGGACCTCGCGGACGGAGAAGAGGTAGGCCGGGTTGGTGAACGAAGCCAGGCGGTGGGCGCTCTTCTCCCAGCTCGCGTGGATGTCCGGGTGACACTCGACGCAGTAGCGGTCGTTCGAAAGGACGCGGGCCGGGATGTGCTCCCCCGTCGAGGTCCGGGAGAGCGCGGGGAAGAAGTGCTCCTCGCCGCTGCCAACGTGGCCGGACGGCCTCGGGCTCATCCCCGCGAGGAGGATCAGGCCGCCCCCGAGGACGACACCGGCGCCGGCCCACCGGGCGCCGACCCGCCAGCGGATCTTCTTCCCCGCCAGGCGGTGGAGGACGAAGAGCCACGCGGCGACGAACGGGCTCGCCACGTGGAGCCAGTAGGCGACGTCGCGCACCACCGGGTGGCGGATCACGATGACGCCCTCGAGGCGCATCAGGAGGACGCCGGTGACGATGAGGGTGATCGCGGCGATGAATGTCCCGAGGCCGGCGCGGACGGCGGCGCGGTTCTTCCGGCTCCAGGTCCGGCGGAGGTGGGCGATCCCGAACCAGACCACCGGCCCGACGATCAGGAGGCCGAGCAGCAGGTGAACGAGGTAGTTGACGAGGTAGAACCAGTCTTCGTAGACCTCGCCCGTCGCCCACCCGAGGAGCGTGACGCCTCCCAGGTAGAAGGAGTTGACGGCGAGCAGCGCGGTGAGCAGAAAGACGACGGCGAGCAGCTTCCGCAGCTTCGGACTCACGGCCGGACGGGATTTGCGCAATTCGGACATCGGGGACGGATCTTACGTCGTCCCGTCACTCGGGCGTAACGTTGCGGCCACCCGGTGACGCACTTGAGACCGGTTCGCGCCCGGGTCGGGGCCGGCACACGGTTCGCGCAATGTCGTTGCGTGAGAGTCTGGGCCGTCTTTCTCGCGTTGTTCGTCCTCGCAGCGGTCGCGTGGCCGGTGCCGGAGGAGCCCGTCCGTCCGCGGGACCTGGCCGTGGATGCGACAGACCCCGCGCCGGCGGCCACGCCCGTGATCCCTGCCCCCTGCTCCGCGGCCCCCCGATCCCGCGACCCCGCAGATCCGCAGCCGCCCCCGGAGCCGCCGCCCCCCCCGCCCACGAGGATTCCGACGTACCCGTACGGCGAGATCCTCGGCTGCGTCGAGGACGAGGCCGGGTGCGCGGTCGCGTCGTTCTCGATCTCGAGCCGGAGCTTCGGCTGCCACCGCCGCGGCTGGCCCGCCGGCGAGGGCACGCCGGGCCCGGGCGGGACGTTCCGGTTCCGGGTGCGTCGCCTGGACTTCCACCTGGACCCCGTTCCCCCCGGTCACGAGCCGAGCCGCTGGCTCTTCCAGGTGTGGGCGGACGGCTTCACGGTCGGCACCTTCCACCTCGGCGAGGAGGAAGAGGTCGACCTCCGCCGGGGTGAGAGAGTGACGGGGGCACGGATCGTCCTGAGGCGGGCCGTCGTCGTGCAGGGGCGCGTGTTCGGGCCGGACGGACATCCATGCGCCGGCGCGTGGGTCAGCGTCACTGCCCGGGACGGCGAACGGTCGACCCACGTCACCCAGGCCCGGACGGACGGTCGCGGCCGGTTCCGGTTCCCCCACGTGAAGCCCCGGCCGGAGCTGCGGATCCACGCGACGGCGACCCGGGACAAGCCGAAGGCGCGAACGGTATCCGACCGCGTTCCCCTCGGCGACGACGTCGCCGGCGGCGACCTCCTTCGCGTCGACCTCAGCCTGGGCCCCTGGCGTCCGGCGAAGTAACGCGGAGAGCGAGACGGAGCGGGTATATTCCCGGGATGCCTCCGAGTAACGATCCGACGCGCGTGTGGTCCGTCTCCGACGCCCTGGAGACGTACGGCGTCCCCTGTTGGGGGCAGGGCTACTTCGGGATCGGCGATGACGGCCACGTCGTCGTCCACCCCGACAAGGACCCGTCGCGGAGCATCGACCTGAAGGCCCTCGTGGACGAACTCAAGGTCCGCGGGCTCACGCCGCCGATCCTGCTCCGCTTCACCGACATCCTCGGCCACCGCATCCGCGAGATGGCGGGCGCGTTCCGCACCGCGATCGAGGAGAACGAATACGAAGGCGGCTACCGCCACGTCTACCCGGTCAAGACCAACCAGCAGCGGCACGTCGTCGAGGAGATCCGCGACTTCGGCAGCGAGTTCGGCTTCGGCCTCGAGGCGGGCAGCAAGCCGGAACTCCTCGCCGTCCTCGCGCTCACCGCCGGCCGCGACGTGCCCGTCGTCTGCAACGGCTTCAAGGACGACGAGTTCATCGAGACCGTGATCCTCGCCCAAAAGATCGGGCAGAACGTGATCCCCGTCGTCGAGAAGTACAGCGAGCTCGAGCTCATCACGAAGCACGCGAAGGCCCACGGCGTCTCGCCGACCCTCGGGATGCGCGTGAAGATCGCCGCGCGCGGCGCCGGCCGGTGGGAGCTCTCCGGCGGCGCACGGAGCAAGTTCGGCCTCTTCATGCCGGAGGTCCGCCAGGCGCTCGCGTACCTGGAGGAGAACGACCTCCTCGACGGCCTCGACCTCCTGCACTTCCACCTCGGCAGCCAGATCACGAACATCGGCAACGTGAAGAACGCGGTCACGGAGCTGACCCGGATCTACGTGCAGGTGAAGAAGGCCGGCGCGCGGCTGACCTACCTCGACGTCGGCGGCGGCCTGGGCGTGGACTACGACGGCTCGCGCACGAACTGGGAGTCGAGCGTCAACTACACCCTGCGGGAGTACGCGTCCGACGTCGTCTCCCGCGTGAAGAGCATCTGCGATGAGGCCGACGTCGAGCACCCGACGATCATCTCGGAGTCGGGCCGATCGGTCGTCGCCTACCACTCCGTGCTCGTCTTCGACGTGCTCGGCCGCTCCCGCTTCGACGCCTTCGACGCGCCGGAGGAGCTCCCGGAGCCGGCGAACGGCGACGATCAGCCGATCCCCCTCGTGGACCTGCTCGACCGGCTGAAGGAGATGAACCACCGGAACTGCCTCGAGTACTACCACGACGCGGTGCAGGCCTTCGACGAGGCGATCAACCTCTTCAAGCTCGGCTACCTCGATCTCGAGCAGCGCGACGTGGCGGAGCGCCTCTTCTGGGCGATCTGCACGAAGGTCCTGAAGATCACGCTGGACCGCGTGCCGGTCCCGGAGGAGGTCCAGAGCCTGCGGACGTTCCTCGCCGACACGTACTTCGGCAACTTCTCGGTCTTCCAGTCGCTCCCGGACAGCTGGGCCGTTGGCCAGCAGTTCCCGATCCTCCCGATCCACCGCCTGAACGAGCGCCCCACCCGCCACGGGATCCTCGGCGACATCACCTGCGATTCGGACGGGAAGATCAGCCAGTTCACCCACATCCGCGACGACAAGAAGACGCTGGAACTCCACCCGCTCGACGACCGCCCCTACTACCTCGGGGCGTTCCTCGTCGGCGCGTACCAGGAGATCCTCGGCGACATGCACAACCTGCTCGGCGACACCCACGCCGTCCACGTGACGATGGACGACGAGGGGCAGCCGGTCCTCTCCCACATCGTCCACGGCGACACGGTGCGCGAGGTCCTGGCCTATGTCGAGTACAACGCGGACGAGCTTCTGAACGTGATGAGGCGCGAGGTGGATCGGGCGGTCAAGCAGGGCCGTCTCAGCCTCGCCGAATCGACGCTGCTGCTCCGCTTCTACGAGTCCGGCCTGTCCGGCTACACCTACCTCGAGGAAACCGTCTGAAATGAAAGCGCTCCAGGTCACCCGCGAGTACCCCCCGCACGTCTACGGCGGCGCCGGCGTCGTCGTCACCGAGCTCACGAAGGCTCTCAGGAAGCGGATCGACGTCGAGGTCCGCGCGTGGGACGAGGGGAGTCCACAGGACGGCGTAGCGATCGAGGACGGCGTGCCGGTCCGGCGCTACGGTCCGTGGGACCGGGTGCGGAAGGGCGAGGACGGCCCGCTCTTCGCCGGGTCGCTCGAGACGCTCTCCATCGCGCTCGCGGCGGCGCGGGATGGGACCGACGCCGACGTCGTCCACGCCCACACCTGGTACGCGGACATGGGCGCGATGTGGATCTCGATGCTCTACGACATCCCGCTTGTCGTGACGCTGCACTCGATGGAGCCGTTGCGGCCCTGGAAGCGCGACCAGCTCGGCACCGGCTACGACGTCTCGTCCTGGATCGAGAAGACGGTCGTCGAGGCGGCGGACAGGGTCGTCGCGGTGTCGAACCTGATGCGCGAAGACATCCTTACGCACTACGACGTCGACCCGGCGAAGGTCGTCGTCATCCACAACGGCATCGACCCGGACGTGTACGTGCCGGCGACGGAGAAGTCGGCGCTCGAGAAGTACGGCGTAACCGAGCCCTACGTCCTGTTCGTCGGCCGCATTTCGGAGCAGAAGGGCATCTTCGACCTGATCGAGGCGTCGCGGGAGTTGCCGGACGGAGTTCAGCTCGTCGTCTGCGCGGCGGCGCCGGACACGCCGGAGCTGCATGAGCGCCTGACGAACGCGACGGCGGGCCGCGGTGACATCCTGTGGATCAACGAGATGGTGTCGAAGCCGGACGTGATCCAGCTGTACACGCACGCGACGGTGTTCGCCTGCCCGTCGGTCTACGAGCCGTTCGGGATCATCAACCTGGAGGCGATGGCGTGCGGCACGGCGGTGGTGGCATCGGCGACGGGCGGGATCCTGGAGGTGGTGGAGGATGGCAAGACGGGGATCCTGGTCCCGCCGTCGAACCCGGCCGAGCTGGCGGCGGCGCTGAACCAGGTGGTCGGCGACCCGGCGCTGGCGGAGTCGATGGGCCGGGCCGGCCGCCAGCGCGTGGAGGACACGTTCTCCTGGGCCGCGGTGGCGCGCCAGACGGAGGCGCTGTACGCAGAGCTGATCGGCTGACCTGCAAATCGGGGTCAGACCCCGATTTGCAGAATGAGAAGCGAAAGACGTCGCTCCTCGTATCTCCTTCGCTGGAGTAGCCGGCCTTGCCACCGGCCTCCGTCCGCGCGAACATGACACCGAACCTTCGAGGGAGATTCCGATGCGCGTCCTGAAAGCCGCCCTGCTCCTGCTCGTCCTGCCGGTCTTCGCGTTCGGGAAGGACGCGCCGCCGCTGCTGAAAGTCGGAGAGGTCTTCCGATCGAGGAACAACGCCCGCGTCCTCGTCGTCCGGTCGCCAAAGACCGTCGAGATCCGGGACGGGGGCGTCTCCGCCGTCGCGCCGTTCACCGCGAACGGGAAGAAGTTCACCGTCACGACCAGCCTCTTCGGAGAGGAGACCCGGCTCGAGTTCGAGCGGATCGAGGAAGGGATCGCCGGCCCCGACGACATGATCCTCTACCCGTCGGCCGGACTCCTCGCCCGCGACCGGATCGAACGGGCGAAGCGGCAACTCGCCCTGATCGGGAAGCACCTGAAGGCGCTGGAGGAGAAGCAGCATCTCCGCTACTACAGCGGCGCCGCCTTCCTCCTCCAGATCCGCGACCGGCTGTCGGACGAGGAGCTCGACGTGTTCCGGGGCGTGCTCGAGGGAGGGGACGTCCGGGAGAAACCGGTCGCCGGGTTCCGGAAGGAGATCCGGAAGGTCGACCTCGTGAAGGGCCTCGAGAACTGGTGCTCGGCGTACATGGGGCCGAACTGGAAGGACTTCCCGCAGACCCGGGCCGGAAAGCACCAGCGGCGCGTCTGGGCCTGTGACCGGTGCTTCCAGGGCCAGCCCGCCCACAACGGAATCGTGCTGCTGTGGGACGACCTCACAGTGGAGTTCGTACCGATCGGGAAGATCCTCGGCGCCGACACCTTCGAAGGGATCATCCAGGTCGGCCGGAACTCGCCGGACGAGCGGCTGAGGACGATGACCTACTTCCCGCCGCGTTGAGCGGGAATCTGCTAATCGGGGTCTGACCCCGATTAGCAGATTTGCGCTTCGAACGTGCCGCCGACCTCGGCGGTGATCGTTTCGCCCACCCAGTC
>JBDLIY010000227.1:0-6558 GCA_039714635.1 Planctomycetota bacterium | reverse complement strand
CACGGCCCTGCTCGAGCGGCCGGACCTGATCCTGATGGACTTCCAGATGCCGCGGATGGACGGTGTCGAGGCGGCGGTGTCGATCCGGAGGACGCAGGGCCGGAAGGAGTGTCGGATCCTCCTTGCCACGGCTTCTCTCGTGGACCTCTCCCGCGTGGCCGAGGCCGACGGCTTCCTGATGAAGCCCTACTCGAAGGATATCCTCCTCTCCTTCATCCAGGCCCTGCTGGCGCAAAACCACTGAAGCTCCCTCCCGGATCCGCCGTATCTACTCCATACGGAGTCAGGGCAATTTCAGAGTAGACACGCTCCACCGCAGGAGGAGTCCGGGCGAGACGTGCAGAGCTGTTCCGTCCGCCCTCCTGAGTCGGGTGTCCTGCCCGAATGTGCGCGTTTTGCCCTGACTCCGTATGGAGGAGACAGCGGGGGTGGGAGCGGTGGCAAACTTTGACCTTGCCCCGAGTCGCGTCGATAGTGGTCCAATTCAGCCCGTTTCCGGGCATCGAGAGAAAATCAGATGGCGGATGTTCTCGGAAAAGTCCTGAAGGCGGTCTTCGGATCGCGGAACGAGCGGCTCATCAAGCAGATGATGCCGCTGGTGGCGAAAGTCAACGCGCTCGAGCCGGGGCTCCAACAACTCGCCGACGCCGACCTCCGCGCGAAAACCGACGAGTTCAGGAAGCGGCTCGCGGACGGCGAGACCCTCGACGGCCTCCTCCCCGAGGCGTTCGCGGTCGTGCGCGAGGCGTCCCGGCGCACCCTCGGGATGCGCCACTACGACGTCCAGATCATCGGCGGCATCGCCCTGCACCGCGGGATCATCGCGGAGATGATGACGGGCGAGGGCAAGACCCTGGTGGGGAGCCTGCCCGCCTACCTCAACGCCCTCACCGGCAAGGGCGTCCACATCGTCACGGTGAACGACTACCTGGCCCGCCGCGACCGCGCCTGGATCGGCCCCGTCTTCGAGAGCCTCGGGCTGACCACGGGCGTCATCCAGTCCGAGATGGATCCCCACGAGCGGATCCCGCAGTACGAAGCGGACATCACCTACGGGACGAACAACGAGTTCGGGTTCGACTACCTCCGCGACAACATGAAGATGAGCGCGGAGACGCAGGCCCAGGGCCGCCTGAACTACGCGATCATCGACGAGGTCGACTCCATCCTCGTCGACGAGGCGCGGACCCCGCTGATCATCTCCGGCCCCGCCGAGGGCTCGACGGACAAGTACTACCAGGCCGACGAGGTCGCCCGGAAGCTGAAGCGCAAGCCCCAGGACCTGCCGGACGAGCTGCCGGAAGAGTTCGCGATCGACTGGGA
Organism: Planctomycetota bacterium; assembly: GCA_039714635.1. Classification (GTDB taxonomy): domain Bacteria; phylum Planctomycetota; class JAJSAM01; order JAJSAM01; family JAJSAM01; genus JBDLIY01. The sequence continues at coordinate 5,235 of JBDLIY010000227.1, read as the reverse complement.
CTTCGAGGTCAAGGAGAAGGAGCACTCCGCCGTCCTGACCGAGCGCGGCATCGTGAAGGCCCAGAAACTCCTCGGGGTCGAGGACTTCTTCACCGGCCGGAACATGGACTGGCCGCACCACCTCGAGCAGTCGCTCAAGGCCCACAGCCTCTACCGCCGCGACAAGGAGTACGTCGTCCAGGAAGGCCAGGTCGTCATCGTCGACGAGTTCACCGGCCGCATGATGGAGGGGCGCCGCTGGTCCGACGGCCTGCACCAGGCCGTGGAGGCGAAGGAGAAGCTCCGGATCCGCTCGGAGAACCAGACCCTCGCCACGATCACGTTCCAGAACTTCTTCCGGCTCTACAAGAAGATCGCCGGCATGACGGGAACCGCGGCCACCGAGGCCTCCGAGTTCTTCAAGATCTACAAGCTCGAAGTCCTCGTCATCCCGACGAACCGCCCGCTCCTGCGGTACACCGAGGCGGACCGGATCTACCGGACGGAGAAGGAGAAGTATCACGCCGTCATCGACGAGATCCACCAGATCCACCAGGTCGGCCGGCCGATGCTCGTCGGCACCACGTCGATCGAGAAGTCGGAGGTCCTCTCCCGCCTCCTGGACCAGCGCGGTATCCAGCACGAGGTGCTGAACGCGAAGCACCACGAGCGGGAGGCCACGATCGTCGCGAACGCCGGTCAGCGCGGCAGCGTCGTCATCGCCACGAACATGGCCGGTCGAGGCACGGACATCATCCTCGGCGACGGCGTCGCCGACCTCGGCGGCCTCCACATCGTCGGCACCGAGCGCCACGAGGCGCGCCGGATCGACAACCAGCTGCGCGGCCGCGCCGGCCGGCAGGGCGACCCGGGCTCCTCCGTCTTCTTCCTGTCCCTCGAAGACGACCTGATGCGGATCTTCGCCCGCGACTGGGTGAAGAACATCCTCGGCAAGCTGGGGATGGAGGAGGGCCAGGAGATCCGCTCCGGGATGGTCTCCCGCATGATCGGGCGCGTCCAGCGGAAGATGGAGGAGCACAACTTCGAGATCCGCAAGAACCTCCTCGAGTACGACGAGGTGATGGACCGCCAGCGCAAGGTGGTCTACTCGAACCGCCAGGAGATCCTCGACGGCGAGAACCTCCGGAAGCGGATCTTCGAGTACCTCGAGGACGTCGTCCACTCGATGGTGGACCAGCACCTGCGCCAGCCGCCGGAGGGCGAGGCGCCGTCGGCGCGCGATCTCGCGGATGCCTTCGAGCGTCGGTTCCTCGCGGACCTGCCGGCGAAGTCGATCGAGGACACGGGGCCGGACGCCGTCGAGGAGAAGCTCTTCGATGAGGTGACCGCGGCCTACGAGGATCGGGAGAAGACCCTCGGCGACGAGTCGATGCGCCGCCTCGAGCGCTACCTCCTGCTCTCCTCGATCGACACGAAGTGGAAGGACCACCTCTACGCCATGGACTCCCTCCGGTCGGGGATCGGGCTCCGCGCCTACGCGCAGGAGGACCCGAAGAACTCCTACCGGATGGAGGGGTCGAGGATGTTCCAGCAGATGATCGCCTCCATCCAGGACGAGGTGACGGACTACATCCTCAAGGTGCGCCTGGCGGACGAGACCGAGGAGGACCTGGCGGGAACCTGGTCCGGCGCGGAGGCCCGCAAGGACGAGTACGACGCCACGCGCCAGCAGATGGAGGCGGGGGTCGAGGGGTCGCACTCGAGGGAGGCGCCGAAGCCGATCAAGCGCGACCAGCCGAAGGTCGGCCGGAACGACCCCTGTCCCTGCGGCAGCGGGAAGAAGTACAAGCAGTGCTGCCTGAGGAACGAGCCGCGAGCGTGAGCCGCCGATCGTGAAACGCGTCCCCAAAGACACCGGCCGGCCGTACCTCTACCTGCTGCACTTCGTCTACGACAGCGTCTACATCGCCGTCCTGATCGTGGCCGCGCCGTTCCTCCTCTTCAAGCTGTTCACCAGCCGGAAGCACCGCGCCGGCCTGCCCCAGCGCTTCGGCGTCCTGGGCAACTGGCCGGACCGCGGCCCGCGGATCTGGATCCACGGCGTCTCGGTGGGGGAGATCCTCGCGGCGAAGAGCCTCGTCGCCGTCATCCAGGAGGAGCTTCCCGACCACGAGGTCGTCCTCTCGACGACGACCAAGACGGGGCAGGAGGCGGCGCGGAAGCAGTACCCGGGCTGCCGTGTCTTCTACTTCCCCGTCGACTTCAGCATGGTGGCGCGGCACGTCCTCCGCCGCGTGCGGCCGGTCGCCGTGATCCTCATGGAGCTGGAGATCTGGCCGAACTTCCTCCTCGCCACGTCGGAGACCCAGGTCCCGGTCCTGCTCGTCAACGGGCGGATCACCGACCACTCCTTCCGGCGCTACCGGATCCTCCAGCGGGTCATCCCGGAGCCCATGGACCGGATCATGCTCTACTGCGTCCAGACGGAGACCTACGCGGAGCGGTTCCGGAGCCTCGACGTCCCGGCGGACCGCGTCGCCGTCACGGGGACGATGAAGTTCGACACGATCTCGACGGACGGCACGGCCCGCGTCCGCCGCGAGCGCAAGGCGGAGCTTTCCATCGCCGACGGCGACCGGGTGCTGATGGGCGGATCGACGCACCCCACGGAGGAGGAGACGCTCTACCGGATCTACGGGCGCCTGCGCGAGAAGCACCCCGAGTACCGCTTCGTCCTCGTGCCGCGCCATCCCGAGCGCCTGGACGAGGTGGAGGCGATGCTGGTCAGGCGCGGGGCGACTGTGGTACGGAAGACGAAGCTCGGGGAGGAGCCGCCGGATCGGGACGCGGTGATCCTCGTGGACACGATGGGGGAGCTCGCCGAACTCTACGCGGTGGCCGACCTCGTCTTCGTGGGGGGAAGCCTCATCCCTCACGGCGGGCAGAACATGATGGACCCGGCCGGCCACGGCCGCCCCGTCATCTTCGGCCCGCACATCGGCAACTTCCAGGAGTCCGTGGACATCCTGCTGGATGCCGGTGCGGCGGTGATGGTCGACGATGCGGCCGGGCTCGAGGCGCAGGTCCTCGAGCTGGCGGACGACCCGGAGCAGGCGGAAAGACTGGGGGCGAAGGCCCGCGAGGTCGTGATCGACCAGAAGGGCGCGTCCCGGAGAACGATGGACCTGATCCGACCGTGGTTCACGGACCCGGTCGGCAACGAGACTACGATGAGGAGCAGGCAATGAGCGACTACAAGGTGAAGGACATCGCCCTCGCTAACGAGGGCAAGATGAAGCTGGACTGGGCGGAGGCGCACATGCCGGTGCTCCGGCTCCTGCGCGAGAAGGCGGAGAAGGAGAAGCCCCTCGCCGGGATGCGCATCGCGGGGTGCCTGCACGTCACCAAGGAGACGGCCATCCTCGTGCGGACCCTCGTCGCCGCGGGCGCCGACGTCGCCTGGAGCGGCTGCAACCCGCTCTCGACGCAGGACGACGTGGCCGCCGCCCTCGCCGCGGAAGGCGTCAAGGTCTACGCCTGGCACGGCATGAACACGGAAGAGTTCTACGAGTGCATCGACAAGACGCTCGAGTTCAACCCGACGCTGACGCTCGATGACGGCGCCGACCTCATCTTCCGCATCCACGACCGCCACACCGACCGGATCGAGCACATCCTCGGCGGCTCCGAGGAGACGACGACGGGCGTCCACCGCCTCCGCGCGATGGCGGCCGACGGCGCCCTCAAGTACCCGGTCATCGCGGTCAACGACTCCGAGACCAAGTGGGACTTCGACAACGTCTACGGCACGGGCCAGTCGAGCATCGACGGTATCCTCCGCGCCACCAGCGTCCTGCTCTCCGGCAAGAACTTCGTCGTCGCCGGCTTCGGCCACTGCGGCCGCGGCTGCGCGATGCGCGCCGCCGGCATGGGCGCGAACGTCATCGTCACCGAGGTCAAGTCGACGGCGGCTCTCAAGGCCGTGAACGAGGGCTACTCCGTGATGTCGATGGACGAGGCCGCGAAGGTCGGCGATATCTTCATTACCGCCACCGGCATGAAGGACGTCATCCGCGGCCAGCACTTCGCCTCGATGCGCGACGGCGCGATCGTCTGCAACACCGGCCACTACGACGTCGAGATCAACCTCGTCGAGCTCGAACAGATGCAGAAGGGTTCGCGCATCATCCGCGAGAACTGCGAAGAGGTCGACATGGGCGGCGGTCGGAAGATCTACGTCCTCGCGCGCGGCCGCCTCGTGAACCTCGCCGCCGCGGAAGGCCACCCGTCCGAGGTGATGGACATGTCCTTCGCCAACCAGTTCCAGGCGATGGTGAAGCTCGCCCGGGAGGGCCGGGACATGACGAACGACGTCTTCGTCCTGCCCGAAGAGCTCGACCAGCAGATCGCCGCCATCAAGCTCGAGTCCATGGGCCTGGGGATCGACTCGCTGAGTGACGACCAGATCCGCTACCGCGACTCCTACTCGGAAGGCACGTAGGTCGGACGACCGGGAAACCCGTCGGGCTGCGCTGGGTTTCCCATGTGGACGGCGTGACAAACACGGTTAGGATTGCGATTCGAACGAACGGAACGGGAATCGTAAGACCCGGGAGAACGAGCGCCATGCTGAGCAGGAAGCAGAGTCGGACGGGCGGTTTCACCCTCATCGAGATTCTGGTCGTCATCACGATCATCGCCGCCCTGGCGGGGATGGTCGTCGCCCTCGTGCCGATGCTGACACGGAAGAGCGAGATCACCCAGAGCATGAACAACCTCAAGCAGATCGGCGGCATCCTCCAGGCCAAGCAGGCCGGCGGGAAGCTGAAGTACTACAGCGGCGCCGCGTTCCTGCTCCAGGCCAAGGACGAGATCAAGGACGACGACCTCAAGGTCTTCCTCTCGCCCTCGGAGAAGAACTTCGAGGACTCGCGCCCGGAGGTCGGCAGCGAGGAGTTCATCGAGGGCTATCGCGTCCTCAACCTGAAGTCCGAAGTCGCAGACTGGATGTGCTCCTACGCGGGCCCGAACTGGAAGGGCTTTCCGAAGAAGACGGCCGGCCGCGCCGCGCTGAGGTCGCGCCTCTGGGGCTGCGACCGCTGCCTCAACGGCAACCCGTTCCACGACGGCGTCTGTGTCCTTTACGACTCCGGCAAGACCGTGTTCCTCGACATCAAGGACATCAAGGGGGAGCTCAAGGGTGATCGCAAGAAGTCGTGCTTGACGGAGGCGAACGAAACTGATCGATGATCCCTGTCGGCCCCCACCCGAATGGCCTCGCCGAGCAGGTCACTC
>JBDLIY010000226.1:0-6588 GCA_039714635.1 Planctomycetota bacterium | reverse complement strand
TCCGGCGCGCCGATCCCGGCCCGGAACATCCTGATCGTGACGGACGGCGTCTTCTCGATGGACGGCGACATCGCGAAGCTGGACGAGATCGTGGAGCTAGCGAACACCTACGACGCGCTGGTGGTGGTGGACGAGTCCCACGCGACGGGCGTCCTGGGCGATCATGGCCGCGGGGCGGTGGAGCATTGCGGTGTGATGGGGCACGTGGACATCGTGACCTCGACGCTGGGCAAGGCGATGGGGGGCGCGTCGGGCGGTTTCACGACGGGGCGGAAGGAGATCGTCTCGCTCCTGCGGCAGAAGTCGCGGCCGTATCTGTTCTCGAACACGCTCGCGCCGTCGATCGCGGCGGCGGGGGTGGCGGCGTTCGACCTGGTGGCGGAGAGCGCGGACTTGCGGACGCGGCTGATGGAGAACACGCAGCGGTTCCGGCGGGGGATGACGGAGCTGGGTTTCGACATCATCCCAGGGATCCACCCGATCGCGCCGGTGATGCTGGGGAGGTTCGAAAACGACGCGCAGTTGGCGCAGGACATGGCTCGGGACTTGTATGAGGAGGGGATTTACGCGATCGGCTTCTTCTTCCCGGTGGTCCCGAGGGGCCAGAGCCGGATCCGCGTCCAGATCTCGGCGGCGCACACGCCGGAGCAGATCGACAAGGCGCTGGCCGCGTTCGAAAAGGTGGGCCGCGCCCGCGGAGTGATCTGACAAACGCATCAAACGGTGTCAGGACCGTTTCACCGCGATTGACCAGCCGGTGCCTGACCCCGGACATCCACCGGCCGCCTCCTGTCGGTGCTCCCGTGTAGGCTGCCGGCCATGGCTCGATCCGACCCATCGCCGCCGAACGCACGGCTCCGCGTCGTCGTGGACGACCGCGAGGGCGCGTCCCGACTCCCCGGCGCCGTCGCGGCGGCCTGGGCGAACACGTTGGTCGGCCGTCTCCCCGTCGGCGACGTCCAGGTCGGCGAGCGGATCCTCGTCGAGCGAAAGACCCTGCGGGACTTCGTCTCCTCCTTGGAGGACGGACGGCTGTTCCGGCAGGCCCACGCCCTGAACGCCGCCTGCCGGCGGCCGCTGATCCTGCTCGAAGGGGAGGACGCTTTCGACCTCCTCGGACTCTCCGGCGAGGCGCTCCGCGGGGTCCTGCTCTCGCTCCTGGTCGGCTACCGGATCCCGGTCTTCCGGACGGACTCGGTTCTCGACACCGCCGCCACGGTGGGGCGGATCGCGCGGCAGGAGGCGCGGCGCATCGCCCGGGCGGCGGCGCGGCGCCGCGGGCCGACGCCGGGGCGGAAGGCCCTCGATGTCCTCGGCTGCGTCCCCGGCGTGGGGGATCTGCGCGCGAGGAGCCTCGTGGACGAGTTCGGCAGCGTCCGGAAAATCGCGCAACTCACGGAGGAGCAACTGGTTCAGGCGAAGGGGATCGGGCCGGCCACGGCGAAGAACACGGCCCGGGCGATGCGGGGCGATGGCCCCTGACGTGTCGACGAAACTCGATTCTGTCGACACGTCCGCCCCTACGTATTCCTGTAGTACGCCTCCTCGATCGCCGTCGCGTCGAGCGTCTCGTCCAGGTACCGGGCCTTGTTGATGTTCATCCAGCGCTGGTTGTCGCGGCGGCGGCAGATGCGGTGGATGTTCAGCAGCTGGCGCGCGGAGATGTTCTCCGTCGTCGTCGAGTTCCCGCCCGTGCCGCACGACAGCGTGAACGACGGCGTCAGCGTGTTGTACATCCCGCCGAGGGCGCCCTGGGTCGACGGCGTGTTGACGAGGATCCGCGCCACGTCGAGGTGATCCGCGAAGTACTCGATCCGCTCGAGGTTGTTCGAGTAGATCACCGCCGTGTGGCCCCGGCCGCCGAACCTCGCGATCTCGGCGGTCCGACGGATCGCGTCCTCGAAGCCCTCCTCTACATAGAAGGCAAGGATCGGGGCCAGGATCTCCGCCGACAGCGGGTGGTCGGGGCCGACCGCGTCGAGCTGCCCGACCAGCACCCGCGTTCCCTCCGGCACCGTGATCCCCGCCATCTCGGCGACCCGCGTCACCGGCTGACCGACGATGTAGGCGCTCATCGAGCCCGACTCCCGGTGGTAGGCGATCGCGCCGACCTTCTCGATCTCCTCCGGCGTCATGAAGTACGCCCCGCGGGCCTTGAACTCCTCGATGAACCGGTCCGCCATGACCCGCCTCACGACGATCGCCTGCTCGCTGGCGCAGACGGTGCCGTTGTCGAAGGTCTTGGAGGAGAGGATCGACTCCGCGGCGAAGGGGATGTCCGCCGAGCACCCCACGCAGACCGGCACGTTGCCCGGCCCGACGCCGATCGTCGGCGTCCCCGACTGGTGGGCCTCCCGGACCATGTCACCGGTGCCCGTGGCCAGCACGAGCGCCAGGCCGCGGTGCGACATCAGGTCCCGCGCCATCGCCATGTTCGGCTTCTTGAACCACTGGATGCAGTGCTCCGGCGCCCCCGCCTCCCGCGCGGCCTCGTGGAGGATCCGGCACGTCTCCGCCACGCACTTCTTCGCGGCCGGCGCGGTCGAGACGATCAGGGGGTTCCGCGTCTTCATCGCGATCAGGATCTTGAAGATCGCGGTCGACGTCGGGTTGATGATCGGGACCATCGCGAGGATCGGCCCGAGGGGGCGCGCCAGCTCCATGATGCCCTTGAAGGAGTCGATGGAGATGATGCCGACCGTCAACTCGCGCTTGATGCTTTCGTAGACGAACTGGCTGGCGATGACGTTCTTGACGACCTTGTCCTGCCAGACGCCGATCTCCGTCTCCTCGTGGGCGAGTTTCGCCAGCGCTACGCGGCTGGAGAGGGCCGCCTGGTAGACCTTGCGGACGATGGTGTCCGTCCGCTCCTGGTCGAACTCGAGGAACTCGCGGGCGGCCGCGCGGGCGTTGTCGATCATCACGTCGACCTTGGCCATGGCTCCATCTCCCTTCCGACAAGCGACTTCGGGGCAGAGAGCATACGCGAATCTGCAAATCGGGGTCAGACCCCGTTTTGCAGGTCCCCGGCAACCGTCCGGGAGAAGTCGGCCCGCGGTCGATCCACGCGCTAGATTCGCCGGCTTGGTTGAGGAAACGCCGCACACTCGTTTCGAGACCGGGTCATGAACAGCGAGCACATCAAGAACATCGGCTGGCGGGTCACCCTCGCGGGCGTCGGGATCAACCTGGCGCTCGGCGTCGTCTACGCGTGGAGCGTCATCAGCGGCGCCATCCCCGACTCGTGGGGCTGGAGCCAGTTCGAGAAGACCCTTCCCTACTCCCTCGCCGTGCTCGTCTTCGCCCTGACGATGGTCCCGGCGGGCCGCCTCCAGGACCGGTTCGGGCCGCGCTGGGTCGCCCTCGCCGGCGGCGCCGCGGTCGGCCTCGGGATGATCATCGCGTCCTGCACGTCGTCGGTCGCCGGCTTCGTCGTCGGCTTCGGGGTCCTCTCCGGCATGGGCATCGGCCTGGCCTACGCCGCCGCGACCCCCGCCGCCGTGAAGTGGTTCCCGTCGCGCATGACCGGCACGATCGCCGGCATCGTGGTCGCCGGGTTCGGCCTCGCGTCCGTCTACATCGCCCCCCTGGCGAAGTTCATGATCGGGAGCTTCTCTGGCGAGGTCTCCGGCGTCATCGACACCGGTCCCGGCGTCCAGATGACGATGCTCATCCTCGGTGGCGCGTTCCTCGTCGCCGTCGGGCTGCTCTCCCAGTTGCTCCGCACGCCGCCCGCCGGCTGGAGCCCGGAGGACAAGGGCTCCGCTTCGAAGGCCGCCGCCCCCGTCGCCGACCGCACCTGGAAGCAGATGATGGCGACGCCCCAGTTCTGGATGCTGTGGGTCATGTACGCCTTCGCCGCCGGCGCGGGCCTGATGATCATCGGCAACCTGAAGAAGATCGCCGACCTCCAGACCGCCACCGAAGCCGGCTTCATCTTCGTCGCGCTGCTCGCGGTGGGGAACGCCGCCGGCCGCGTCGCCGCCGGCATCCTGACCGACCGCCTCGGCAGCCGCCTGACGATGACGATCGTCTTCCTCCTGCAGGCCGCGCTGCTCTTCTCCCTCGGCTCCGTGTCGAGCTTCGCCGCGTTCCTCGTCGTCTCGATGGTCATCGGCGCGAACTACGGCGCGAACCTCGCCATCTTCCCGACGGTCACGAAGGGCTGGTTCGGCGTGAAGAACCTCGGCGTCAACTACGGCCTCGTCTTCACGGCCTGGGGCTTCGGCGGCCTCGTCCTCGCGCAGACCGCCGGCCGGGTCTACGACGCGACGGGCGAGTTCGGCACGGCGTACCTGATCGCCGGTGGGGCCCTGGTCGTCGCCGCGGTCCTCGCGCTGATCGTGAAGGCCCCGGCGGCCTCGGCCGCTCGTGACCAGGAGCGGGACGCCGTCGTTCCGGAGCCGGTCGAAGTCGGCGCCTGAGGGTCGAGCCGGGGACGACGGCGGCGCGTCCCGCCGATCCCGTTATCGGGGCCGGCCGGCGCTCTGGTAGATTCCCCGGGCTGACAGGTTGGGCACTCCTCTCCATCAAGATCAAGACAGCGTGAGGCAAAGCATGGCCGGGAAGAGAATCCTCATCACGGGGGCGGCGGGACAGATCGGTTCGGAGCTGACGTACGCGCTTCGGGAGCGCTACGGGGCGGACCAGGTGGTCGTGACGGACCTCCGGTCGGACGCCGGCGAGGCGTTGAAGGAGACGGGGCCGTTCGAGCCGCTGGACGTGCTGGACCGCGAGAAGATCGGGACGCTGGTCGCGCGCTACGACGTAGGCACGATCTACCACCTGGCGGCGATCCTCTCCGCCGTGGGGGAGAGCAACCCGGTGCTCGCGTGGAGTGTGAACATCGGCGGTCTCGTGAACGTGCTGGAGGTGGCGCGGGAGACGGGCGCGTCGATCTTCACGCCGAGCTCGATCGGCGCGTTCGGCCCTTCGACGCCGGCGGACATGACGCCGCAGGTGACGATCCAGCGGCCGACGTCGATGTACGGTGTGACGAAGGTCTCCGGTGAGTTGCTCTGCGATTACTACGCCGACAAGTTCGGTGTGGACGCGCGCGGCGTGCGGTATCCGGGCATCATCTCGAACGTGACGTTGCCCGGCGGCGGGACGACGGACTACGCGGTGGAGATCTACTACGAGGCGCTGAAGTCCGGCCGCTTCGCGAGCCCGCTTTCGGCCGGCACGTACATGGACATGATGTACATGCCGGACGCGATCGACGCGGCGATCGGCCTGATGGAGGCCGACCCGGCGAAGCTCAACCACCGCAACGCCTACAACGTCACGGCGATGGCGTTCGATCCGGAGGAGATCGCGGCGGAGATCGCGAAGCACGTTCCGGGTTTCGAGCTGACGTACGAGGACGACCCTGTCCGCCAGGCGATCGCGGACAGCTGGCCGGACCGCATGGACGACGGCGCGGCGCGCGAGGACTGGGGTTGGGACCCGAAGTACGACCTCGCGGCGATGACGGAGGACATGCTGAGTTCGCTGCAAGCCCGCGGAATCGCCTGACGTCAACCTCATATGGAGTCAGGGCAAATCCAACGTAGACGTGCAGAATCACCGCCCCTGGCGACCGGAGCGCCCCACGGGAGTCAGGGCAAATCCAACGTAGACGTGCTGTCTCCTCCATACGGTGTCAGGGCAAAACGCGCACCTTCGCTCCGACGACCCGACCTCGGACGCCGGGCCGTGTGATCGCTGGCGCCAGTCAGCGATGCCACTCAGCCGACGATGATCCGAGCCCGGATACCGGGCGCCGAGGCCAACGAGCCGTCGCAGGTGAGGAGCGGCGCGTCCAGCGCCTCCGCGAGAGCGACGTAAGCCGCGTCGTATGCCGTGAGGTTCTTCCGGAGTTCCCAGATGCGTCCGAGCATCGGCTCGTGGGCGTACCGGACGATCCGGAAGTCCGTGAACGTTTCGATCGCGAGGAAGGCCCGCCGGGCCGACAGCTCGCCGCGGGACTCCAGCCGGCGGAGCACCTGCACGACCTCCAGGTCGATCAGCTCGGGGGCGTGCAGCGTTTCTTCGGGCGCGAAGAGACGGTCTTCGAGCGCCCGCCCCGTATCGGTGCGGAGCAGGACCTCGATGACGGCGGACGCATCGGGGACGATCATCTCGTTTCGCGGGCCTCTCGCAGAATCTCCACCACGGACGACTTCAGCTTCACTCGGCTCTGTGAATCGAGACGCGCTCGGAGCTCTTCCGTCGCGGGTTTCTCGAGAATCGCCCGGATTTCCCGGAGGAGGTACTCGGACAGCGACATGCCCGCGAGGGCCGCGCGGGACTTCATCTGCCGATGCAGGGCGTCCGGCACGTTGCGGATCTGAACCATCTTGCTCATGTGATCAGTATAGTTGCATGTGAATAACATGCAAGCTGGGGCTGGGCCTGACCCGCGTCTACCTCATACGGAGTCAGGGCAAATCCAACGTAGACGTGCTGTCTCCTCCTTACGGTGTCAGGGCAATTCCAGCGCAGACAGCAGAAGCACCGCCCCTGGCGACCGGTACGCCCCACGGCTGCCAGGGCAATTCCAGCGCAGACATGCAGAAGCACCGCCCCTGGCGAGCGGTACGCCCC
>JBDLIY010000225.1:0-6648 GCA_039714635.1 Planctomycetota bacterium | reverse complement strand
CGTCCGAACTCACGATCCAGCGGGAGCTCGCCCACATCGGTCAGGAGACCGTGACGCTCGACCAGGTGAACTCGTTCCTCGGCGGCGGTGTCTACGACCACTTCATCCCGTCGATCGTCGACCATCTCTCCGGCCGCGTGGAGCTGTACACCGCCTACACGCCCTACCAGCCCGAGGCCTCGCAGGGCACGCTGACCGCGATCTTCGAGTACCAGAGCATGATCGCCGCGCTGACCGGGATGGACGTCAGCAACGCTTCGGTCTACGACGCCGCGTCCGGTCTCGCGGAAGCCGTGCTGATGGCGGCGTCGATCCAGCGGCGGCGGAAGAACGTCGTCGTCTCCGGCGCGATCCACCCCGAACGGCTGGCCACGGTCCGGACCTACCTCGAGAACATCGACAACGAGCTCGTCATCGTGCCCGCGAAGGACGGCCGCACCGATCCGGCCGACCTCGCGGCGGCCATCGACGACCAGACCGTCTGCGTCTGCGTGGCGAACCCGAACTTCTTCGGGTGCCTGGAAGCGATGGAGACGCTCGTCGCCACGACCCACGACGCGGGCGCGCTGTTCATCGCCGACGTCGAGCCGATCTCCCTCGGCGTCGTCACCGCTCCCGGCGAGTACGACGCGGACATCGCCGTCGGCGAGGGCCAGAGCCTCGGCGGCGAGATCTGGTTCGGCGGCCCCTACTTCGGCTTCTTCGCCGCGAAGAAGGAACACGTCCGGAAGATGCCCGGCCGCATCGCGGGCCTGACGGAGGACGGCGAAGGTCGGCGCGGCGTGGTGCTCACCTTCCAGACGCGCGAGCAGCACATCCGCCGCGGGAAGGCCACGTCCAACATCTGCACCAACCAGGGGATCATCGCCATGCGCGGGGCCATGTACCTGGCCGCGCTGGGCCGCATCGGCATCCGCGAGGTTGCCAGCCAGTGCGTGGCGAAGAGTCACTACGCGGCGGACGCGATCGCGGCGCTCGACGGGTACTCGGTCGCGTTCGACGCCCCGTTCGTCAAGGAGTTCACGGTCCCGACGCCGCGTCCGGCGGAGGAGATCGCGCGGGACCTGGCGGCCGACGGGATCCTGCCCGGACTGCCCCTCTCCCGCTGGTACGCCGATCGACCGGACGAACTGCTCGTCGCCGTGACGGAGAAGAAGACGAAGGCGGAGATCGACGCGCTCGTGCAAGCGCTCGAGCGAGCCGGAGGTGCCCGATGATCGTCGACGAAGGCCTGCTGATCGAGCGGTCGCGCCCGGGACTGACCGCCGCCCGCCTGCCCGAGCTGGACGTGCCTTTCGAGGGCGTCGCGAAGGTGATCCCCGCCGAGTACCTGCGGAAGGAAGAGCCGGTCCTGCCCGAGATCACCGAGCTCGACCTGGCGCGGCACTACACGCGCCTCTCCGGGAAGAACTTCTCGGTGGACACGCACTTCTATCCGCTGGGGTCGTGCACGATGAAGTACAACCCCAAGGTCAACGAGGAGTTCGTCCGCCACCCGGCGATCCGCCGCGTGCACCCCTACCAGCCCGACGAGCACGTCCAGCCGATGCTCCGCATGCTCTTCGAGATGGAGCGGATGCTCGGGACCATCAGCGGGTTCCCGTCGATCTCGCTCCAGCCCGCGGCGGGCGCGCACGGCGAGCTGACGGCGCTGATGCTCTTCCGCGCCTGGCACCAGGACCACGGCGGGCAGGATCGGACGGAGATCCTGCTGCCCGACTCGGCGCACGGCACGAACCCGGCCACGGCCGTCCTCTGCGGCTACAAGCCCGTCGAGTTCAAGTCGAACGAGCGGGGCCTGGTGGACCTGGAGTCGCTGAAGGCCCGGGTCTCCGAAAAGACGGCCGGCCTGATGATCACCAACCCGAACACGCTCGGGCTGTTCGAGGAACAGATCTGCGAGATCGCCGAGGTGCTGCACGACGCCGGCGCCCTGCTGTTCATGGACGGCGCGAACTTCAACGCCATCCTCGGACGCGCCCGGCCGCACGACTTCGGCGTCGACGCGATGCACATCAACCTCCACAAGACGTTCGCGGTGCCCCACGGTGGCGGCGGACCCGGCTCCGGTCCGATCGGCGTCTCGGCGGAACTCGCCCCCTACCTCCCGATGCCCCGCATCGAGAAGGACGGCGACGCGTACCGCGTGGTGAACGAATCGGAGAAGTCGATCGGCAAGGTGCGCGGCCACCAGGGCTCCATCGGCGCGATTCTCCGTTCCTACTGCTACATCCGGACGCTGGGCGACGAGGGCATCCGCCGCGTCGCGGACATGGCCGTCCTCAACGCGAACTACCTGCGGAAGCTGTTCGGCGAGGTGGCGGTGCTGCCCTTCGACCGGATCTGCATGCACGAGTTCGTCGCGCAGATGGACAACCTTCCGAACATCACGGACCGGCCGGCGTTGCAGGCCGCGAAGCGGTTGCTCGACTACGGGTTCCACCCGCCCACCACCTACTTCCCGCTCATCGTGAAGGAGTGCTGGATGGTGGAGCCGACGGAGACCGAGACGCGCGAGACCCTCGAGAACTTCACCGAGGCCGTGAAACGGATCTACGCGGACGCGGCGGCGGAGCCGGAACTCCTGACGTCGGCCCCGCACGACATGCCGGTGGGCCGGCTGGACGAGGTGAGGGCCAACCGGGAGCCGCGCCTGACCTGGTTCGCCGAATAACGGAGTTTTCCCGCGACCGGTCGCGGCCCGGTCGTGTTATGAACCGAACGTGAACTGGACCGAGCGTACTTTCCTGGCCCTCGTTCTCCTCGTGGGCGCCGGCGTGATCCTCGTCACCCTCGGCGCCCTCGGTGTGCCGGTTCCCTTCCTCGCGGACCGCGCGAACGAACGCGCCGACGAATCGGACGGGGCCCGGGAGGACGTTCCCCCGCCGGTGTTGCGGCCGGAGGAGGACGAGGGGCTCCTCGCCGAACTGGAGGGTGGCCCCGGCGGCCGGATGCGGGGCCTCGAAGCCCCGGGTGTCGCCCCGTCGGTGGAGCGCGCGGCGGCCGCCGACTCCGCGGGCGCGCCCCCTGGGGAGACGGAGGCCGGAGAGGTCGCGGCCGGTGAGAAGACGCGCGATCCCCTCGTCGACCAGCTCAAGGCGAAGGTCGATCCGAAGGATCCGGGCCAGGTGCTCGGCTTCCTGATGGCGATGACGACGCCGAAGGGGACGAAGCTCTCCGAAGAGGACCTGGAGTTCCTCTTCGCGGCGCTCGGAGAACACGAGGATTACGGTGTCCGGAACCTCCTGTTGATGCACCTGGAGCGCGTGGGCGGCGAACAGGTGACGCAGGGGGTGCTGAAGTTCCTCGAGGACGAGAAGAACCCGGCGGCGATCCAGCGCGCCCTGGCGACCCTGCGGGTCCAGAACGACGACGCGGCCGTCAACGGGCTCGTGGCGTACATGGAGAACGCGAAGAACCGGAGACTTCGCGAGGCCGCCTTCCAGAACCTGCTGCGCACGCGCAACGGCTCGGCGACGGACGCCCTTCTGGACCTGCTCGATCACACGCAGGACCGGTCACTGAAGCGATACGCGCTGGCGGCGGCCAGCCAGCTGGGCGGAGAGGCGGGCGCACAGGCGGTCCTCGGCTTTGCCGGCTCCTCGGACCCCTTCGAGCGGAGCATCGGCATGAAGGGGCTGAAGGACATCCGCAGTGCCGAGGCCGTTCCCGCGCTGACGGCCGCGGCGAGCGGCGGATCGGACAACTACCTGCGGAGCCAGGCGATGCGCGCGCTGGGCAGGATCCGCGACCCCGGCGCCATCGACGGTGTCAGCCTCGTGGCCGCCTCCGATCCGAACCGGGGGCTGAGGAACGAGGCGATCCGCACGCTGGGGTCGATCGGGTACGCGGACGCCCTTCCGACGCTCCGCGAGATCGCCGGGAACGACTCGTCCGCCTACCTGCGGAGGAGCGCCGAGAAGGCGATCGTCAGCATCGAGAGGCAGGAGGCCCGGCGGGCGGCGAGGAAGAGGTAGCCGACGGCCGGTCAGTCGCTCTCGTGGTAGATCATCGCGTTCTTGAGCTCCGCGCTCGACCCGTCCACGTTCGACCCGCCCGTGAGGAGGATGTTGCCGCTGCGCAGGGTCGTGGCCCGGTGTCGGGTCGTGGGGTCGACGAGCAGAGGGGCCGCGCTGAGGAACGCGCCGGAGAAGCGCTCGTAGTACTCCGTCGTCTGGCTGAACAGCGTGCGGGACGCCTCGTAACGCGAGCCGCCGGCGATGAGGATACGGCCGCTCTCGGTGACCGTGGCCGTGTGGTCCTTCCGGTCCTCGATCGGGACGCCCACCGTCCACTTGTACTGTGAGTCCTTCGCCACCCAGATCCCGGCCGAGCGGTCGCCGCCGCCGAAGACCACGACGTCGCCTGTGAAGATCTTCGTGGCGGTGTGGCCGCGTCGCGCCCGGTACAGCTCTTCCTCGCTCGTCACGAACTTGTTCTCGTCGGCGTCGAAGATCTCGATCGTCAGGTCCGAAGAGTTGCCGCCGAGGATGAGCACCCGGTCGTCGTCGAGCATCGTGGCCGTGTGCCCGGCCCGGTAGGCCGCCATGTTCGGAAGGAACAGGAAGGTCTTCGTGACGGGATCGAAGATCTCCGCCTCTTTCGAGGAGAAGACCCCGTTCGTCGTCGGCACCGTGCCGCCGAGAATGAGCACGCGCCCGTCATCCAGCAGCGTGGCGGTGTGGAAGGCGCGGGGGAACAGCATGCCGGGCACGAGCGTCGTGAACTGGCCCGTGGCCGGGTCGTAGATCTCGGCGGAGTTCGTTTCCGCGAAGTTGGCGCCGGAGACGCCTCCGAGGATGAGGACCTTCCCGTCGGAGAGTCGGGTGGCGGTGTGGAACCCGCGGGAGAACTCCATGTTCTCCGGCACGTACGTGAAGGTGAAGTTCGAGCCGTCGTAGATCTCCGCCGTGTTGCTCACGGCGTCCGCGCTGACGAAGCCGCCCGTGACCAGGACCCGGCCGTCGGACAGCAGCGTCGAGGTGTGACTCGACCGCCCGAGGTTCATCTTCCCGACGAGCGTGATCTGGCCCCAGGTGCTCGACGGCGGCGGCGGCGGCGGTGGCCCCGAGGTGATGGCCGACGTGAAGTGAGAGACGAAAGTCTCCCCCAGCGGGACCCCGGTGCTGGACAGGACGTCGGACAGAACGCGGACCCGGTACTTCGTGTTCAGGAGAAACGGAGCGTCCGGGGTGAAGGTGATGATCGAGTTGCCCGAGGAAAGCTCGACCGTGCCGCGGACCGGCTTCCCGGTTCCCCGCAGGGACAGGAGAACGTTGTCCTCACTGACCGAGGTGGAACGGATCGTGGCGGACAGCGTCATGCGGATGGCCGAATCGACCGGGACTCCGAGAGAGCCGTCGGGCGGGTCGACTTCCGTGACGCGGAAGCCCCGGACCTCCTGCTTCTTGCCCGAACCGCCCCCGCCCGAGCCGCCCCCGCCGCAGGAAACCGCGAAGAGAAGGGTGAAGGAGAGGACGAGCAGGAGCGAGAGCCTGTCTGCTCGAATCACGAGACTGCCTTTCCGCAGGGGCCCCGACCCCGACAGACAACATCTTAGGCTACAGATCCCGTCTGTCAAACCGTGCGGGGCGTTGCACGGTCGTCGTTCGGCGGGGTACAGTCCTCTTCGAGGGGACGGAAATGAGACTCAGAGACCGTATCTTCGACCTGGTGTTCCCGGACCGGCGACGAAGGCGGAAGGACGGTTCGGTGCCGGCCGTCGGATCGAGACGGCGCAAGGGGGATCGCTCCGGCGGGCCCGGAGAGAACACGGATCCCCGCTACTTCATCCGCCGCCGCAGGTGATCAGACCGTCGTCAGGTAGGCGTGGTAGAGCATCAGGAGCAGGTAGAGAACGAGGACCCCGACGATCACGGGCTTCACGTGGCGGAAGTTCTTGTGCAGGCACAGGAACAGGACGCCGAGGATCGTCAGCCCGTTCTTGATCAGGAGGAACGGGACCACCCCCGTCTCGATGGCGGCCGCCATGGCCAGCAGCGCAACGACAGTCTTGCCGCTTCCCACATCGCCCTGAAGCAACCGATTCATTTGAATATTTCGGTTTACATCTTTTCGAATCTCTTTAATAACTTTTTTTTGTGCATTTGTTAATTCAAAAGGTAAAAAATCGTTGTAAAATTTATTAAAGTTGTAGCCTACTTTCTCAAAACGAAATCCTTTAAATTTCTTTTCACGTTTATGTTTTAATGCCAGTATTTTAAGTTGAATAAGAAAAAGCTCTTCAAACTTTAATCTGAAGGTTGCATTTTTTAGATCGATTGTATTTTCAGGTTTGTGTATGGTAATTAAAGATTTTTCAAGCGAAGCCAGTTTTAAGTTTTCGATCAAATAATTTGGCAGCGATTCTTTAATTTTTCTTTTAGCAAGTTGTATTAATGTAAGTTGAAGTTTGTTAATTGTTTTAGAATTTAAAAAATTCTTTTTCATATTCTCAGAGGTATTGTAGTACCCCTGAAAAAGTCCGGATGGTTTTAGTTGTTTCTCGGCTTCTGTTTCCATATCCGGATGAACTACACTGATTTTTCCACCAAAAGATGATGGTTTCCCAAAAACAATATATTCGGTATTTATTTTTAAGTTCTCTTTTTGCCATTTTACTGCCCTGAACCAAATTAATTCTATACT
>JBDLIY010000224.1:0-6677 GCA_039714635.1 Planctomycetota bacterium | reverse complement strand
ATCTGGCAGCAGACGCAGCCCGAGGTCAGCTCGACCATCCGCTCGATGCCGGCGCCCTGGATTT
The DNA here is from genome assembly GCA_039714635.1 of Planctomycetota bacterium. GTDB lineage: Bacteria > Planctomycetota > JAJSAM01 > JAJSAM01 > JAJSAM01 > JBDLIY01. Next base: position 6,613 of record JBDLIY010000224.1, on the reverse strand, counting down.
CCGTCCCGTCGATGCCGATATCGCCGATTTCGTTCACGATGACCGCGACGCGGTGGCCGGAGAGGCCGCGCTCGAGGACGTGGCGGAGGAGGGAGGTCTTCCCGCTTCCGAGGAACCCGGTGACGATGTCGACGGCGACGCGAGGCATGGGGTGCTCCGGCCCGTCGCCAGACGAGCCCAAAGAGACGAAACGAAGGAGATTGCCGAGTCTATGGTCGAATGCGACGAGTTCACAACGAATCGACCCCCACGACTTCCACTCCATGAGCGCCGAATACCGCCGAAGTGACCTGATCTACGACTGGAACGCCGTCGGCCACAAGACCGCCGCCGGTCGGCGTCCCGAGTTCGACGATGAGACGCTTCGGGACGGACTCCAGGGTCCGTCCGTGGTGAATCCCACCCTCGACCAGAAGCTCGAGATCCTCCACCTGATCGAGGCCCTGGGCATCGACGGGGCGGATATCGGCCTTCCGGGCGCGGGGCCGGTGGCTTACGAGCACGTGCTCGAGCTGTCGAAGGAGATCCAGCGGGAGGGGATGAAGATCCTCCCGAACTGCGCGGCGCGGACGGTGCGGGCGGACATCGAGCCGATCGCGCGGGCGATGGACGAGGCCGGCGTCCAGATGGAAGCGGCCATCTTCCTCGGCTGCAGCCAGATCCGGCAGGTGGTGGAGAACTGGGACCTCGACTTCCTGCTGAAGACGACGGAGACGGCGGTGAAGCTGGCCGTCGACCTCGGTCTCGTGGCGATGTACGTGACGGAGGACACGACGCGGACCCACCCGGAGATCGTCACGCAACTCTACCGGTGCGCGATCGAGAACGGGGCGCGGCGGGTCGTCGTGGCGGACACGGTGGGGCACTCGACGCCGGCGGGCGCCGCGTCGATCGTTACGCACGTGAAGAAGGTGATCGAGGAGTCGGGTGAGGACGTGAAGCTCGACTGGCACGGCCACCGGGACCGCGGGCTCGACGTCGCGAACAGCATCGCCGCGTTCGAGGCGGGGGCCGACCGGCTCCACGGCGCGGGGATCGGCATCGGCGAGCGCTGCGGCAACTGCCCGATGGACACGCTGCTCGTGAACATGAAGCTGCTGGGCTACATCGACAACGACCTCCGGCGGCTCGGCGAGTACGCGCGAGCGGTGTCGGACGCGGTGGACATCCCGATCCCGCGGAACTACCCGGTGGTGGGCTCGGATGCGTTCGAGACGGCGACGGGCGTGCACGCGGCGGCGGTGGTGAAGGCGATGCGCTTGAAGGACGACTGGCTGGCGAACCGGGTCTACTCGTCGGTCCCGGCGGACGAGGTCGGCCAGAAGCAGGTGATCCGCGTGGGCCCGATGAGCGGCCGCAGCAACATCCTCTACTGGCTGGCGGCGCGAAACATCGAGGTGACGGACGAGCGGGTCGAGCGGATCTTCTCGGCCGCGAAGGCGTCGAGTCACACCCTGACGGACGAAGAGATCCACGCCGCGATCGAATCCGGTAATACGGAGGCGTAACCGTTTTCACCGGATTCGCCCGGCCGGCCGGGCCTACTCCGCGCCGTGCTCCTTCTGCCAGGCCTCCGAGCGCGTGCAGTTCGCGCACTTGTGGAAGCCCTCCTCCTGCCGCTTCGCGCAGATGTCGACGGAGATGAGGTGGGTGATGAGCCCCGCCGCGTTGCGGGGGCGCTGCGGGCAGAGGATGTAGTAGTCGGTGCCGTCCATGGAGGTGCAGGGCAGATCCTAGGGCCCACGCTCCCATCCGATCAAATCATTTCGGAGTCCCCCGGCCGCGCTCCGCGTTTCCCCGGGGCGTCTGATACCTTCCGTTTCATGAACACCCGACTCTTCCTCCCGGGTCCCGTCGAGGTCCCCGAAACCGTCCGCGAAGCCATGGCCCGGCCGATGGTCGGCCACCGGACGAACGCCTTCCGGAAGGTGGCGAAGGAGGTCTTCGCCGGGCTGAAAACTCTCCTCGGCACCGACCGCCCCGTCGCCGTCCTGCCCTGCACCGGGACCGGCGCGATGGAGGGGGCCGTCCGGACGCTCGCCGGCGGAAAGGTCCTCCACGTCAGCAACGGTGAGTACGCCAAGCGGTGGATGACGATCTCCGTCGCGAACGGCCTGGACACGGAGATGATGTTCGTCCCCCGCGGTCGCGCGCCGACGGGCAGCGACATTCTCCGGGCGCTCGACGGCCTCGAGGGCATCGACGCCGTCGCCGTCACGCACAACGAGACCTCCACCGGCGCGCTGGCGGACCTGTCCGGCATCGGTGAGAGTCTGGGGAAACTCGACGACACGCTCGTCCTGGTCGACGCGATCTCCAGCCTCGGCGCGGTCGACATCCGGCCCGAGGAGATGGGCGTCGATCTCCTGATCGCGTCGACGCAGCAGGCCCTCGGCCTCCCGCCGGGCGCCGCGATCGTCTGGATGAGCGAGCGGGCGGTCCGCCGGGCGAAGGAGCGGGAGGGGCGAGGCTTCTTCCTCGACCTCGTGAACTGGATCGACGCGGCGGAGGCCGACGCGGTCCCCTCCACGCCCCCGATCGCGCACTTCTTCGGCCTGCAGGCCTCGCTGACCGCGATCCACGAGGAGGGCATGGCCGAACGCGAGGCGCGCCACCGCCGCATCGCCGCCCGGGTCCGGGAGTGGGGGAGCCGGTTCGGAGTCCTGGCCGAGGAACCGTTCCACTCGCCGACGGTGACGGTGCTCAGGAAGCCCGAGGGGTTCGAGTACCCGAAGTTCGCGAAGGCGCTCCGCAAGAAGGGCATCGCGATCGGCGACGGGTACGGCCGGCTGCGCGACCGCACGTTCCGGATCGGGCACATGGGGAACGTGACGGAAGAGGAGACGGAGGCGCTGATCGCCGCGATGGAGGGTATTCTGGAGGGCTGATCCCGCCCGAAAGGAGCCGTCATGCGCGTCCTCGGTCCGCTGGCCCTCGTTCTTCTCCTCGCGCTTCCCGCCCTCGCCGGCGATCACCCGGTCCTGCCCCTGGATTCGCTGGGTATCGTCAACCGGGACACCGAGCCCGCCGGTCGGCGGATCAACGACCTGAAGCTCTTCGACGGGAAGCTCTTCATCGGGACTGGTGACTACTCCGTCAACACCGGGCCGATGGACATCCTCGCGCTCGACCCGAAGACGGGGAAGGTCACCGTCGAGGGGCAAGTGGACGACGAAGCCGTCGCCGTGTTCCGCGTCGTCGACGGAAAGCTCGTCATCCCGGGGCCGGACGCCACCGAGTCCTGGGAGCTCGGCAACCTCTACGTCCGAGGAGGCGACGGAGCGTGGGCGAAACATCGGAGTGTTCCCCACGGCATCCACGTCCAGGACGTCATCTCGTGGCGCGGGCGCTGGTGGGCGGCCACGGGGAGCTACGTCGAGCCGGTGAAGGACGACGGTATCGGCTGCGGCGCGGTGCTCTCTTCGGAGGACCGGGGCGCGACGTGGCGGTTCGAGGCGATCTCCCGCGCCGACCGGCAGGGCTTCGCGCGGTACGGCTGGCTCACGGTTTTCCAGGACCGCCTCTACGCCTTCCCCTACCACCTCGCGCAGGTCCCGACGGAGCGGATCCCCGAGGAGTTCCGCCCCTCCGACGCCCCGGCGCACATGATGTTCGTCCCCGACCCGATGGGCGCGGCCGACGTCCTCGTCACGGACGGCGGCGCGTGGCGTCCGGTCGACCTGGTGCCCGTCCCGGACGTCATCAAGGTCTCGCCGATCCCGTTCGGGGACCGGCTCGTGCTGTCCGTCGTGACGGGGAAGCACGTCCCGTCCTACGCCGACACGATCCAGAAGAACCGGGGCCTGCCAAAGGGCGCGGAGGCGAAGCTCTTCGTCTTCGACGGCGAGACGACGAAGCCGGTGGACCTCGCGCACGACTTCCTCGTGGACGCGGCGGCCCCCGGAGACACGCTCTTCCTGCTGATCCTCCGGGACGGGAAGTACCTCCTCGCCGCGTCGGAGAACCTGGTCGACTGGTCGATCGTCGAGCCGGCGGTCGGCGCGGGCCACGCGCTCTCTATCGAGCACGCGGACGACGCCTGGTACGTCGGCATGAAAGACGGGAACCTGCTCCGGCAGTCGGGCCCGGTGGTGGACGACAGCGTTCCGCAGCCCGCGAGCTACGAGATCCTCGCCGACCTGCCGCGCGACACCGTGGGTGCCTGGGCGGCGATATCCGCCATGGAGAGTCCGGGCGGTCCGGCCCGCATGGCCGTGAGCAGGATGGGGAGCACGATCCGCGTGACGACGAAGGGCGTCGAGGAGTTCGTGATCTTCCTCGGGGACCTCGGCATCACCGGCGAGGTGACGCTCCAGATGGGTGACGTGCGGACCGTCGTTCCGGGTGGGGGCGGGACCGCCCTGTTCGTGAAGCGGGTGGAGAGCGGCTGGGGCATCACGAGAGGCGCCGGCTCCGCCCGGACCTTCGAGCCGAAGCCGCTGATCGTCGCGGTCGCCGCCGTCCCCCTCACCCGCGCCGGCCCCGACCCGACGATCGGCCTCCTCGTCGCCGACGCGATCCGCGCCACGGCGAAGGCGGACGTCGCCTTCATCAACCGCGGCACCGTCCGCCGCGACCTCCCGGCCGGCCCGATCCACGCCACCACGGTCCACGACCTCGTCTACCGGAACCGCGTCGCGACCTTCCGCGCGACGGGGGAGGACCTCCGCGAGATGCTCGCCTTCAGTCTCGCGAACGGCGGCCGCGACACGTGCCAGTTCTCGGGGTTCACCGCGACCTTCTCCAGGAAGGACGGCCTCGTCGCCTGCTCCCTCGAGCCCGACCGCGAGTACCTCGTCGCCCTGCCCGACTACACGGCGGAGAACGCGGAGCGGTACTTCGGCCGGCCGGTCGAGTTCAACGCCGGTGTGTTCAAGGTGCACCAGGGGATCCTCTGGTGGCTGCGGGAACACCCGCTGGTCTCGAAGATCCCGCCGCGCCTGACGTGGAAGAACTGACCGCTCACCTCCGCGGCCACGCGTACCGGAACCACGCCGCCGGCGTGCGCCGCGAGAAGATGCACAAGAGTCCCGTGTAGACGACCGCGCCGCCCGCCACGAGCAGGAGCAGCCGGACCGCGGGAGACTCCACCGCGAGCGACCGACCCTCCAGCCACACGGCCACGGCCATGATCGCCGCCGACGAGAGGGACGGCAGGACCGAACCGAACCAGGCGCGCGGCGACAGCCCCGTCTCCCGGAACACGGCCGTCAGCGTCACGGCGAGCCCCGCCGCCGCCGCGAGGCCGATCGCGACCGCCGCGCCCTCGATGCCGAGCCAGATCGTCAGGGGAACGATCGCCACCGCCGTCACCGCGAGCGTCGCGCCGGCGGAGATCGCCGGCCAGCGGGTCTTCGCGATGCTGACGAGGAGCGTCTGCGGGATCTCGGCGAGGGTCCGGAAGAGGCCGCAGATCGCGGCAATTCGCAGGGCGGTCGCCGCCGGCGCCCACTTCGCGCCGAGCAACGTCGCGATGAACTCCGGCGCCACGGCGGACAGGCCCAGAAACAGCGGAGCCGCCATCGCAGTGAGGATCTCGTTCGACTTCAGGTAGGCCGCCCGGAGGCGGGGGAGGTCGTCCTGGATCGCCGAGAGCGTCGGCAGGAAGACGCGCCTCACGACGAGGCCCAGCTGGGCGGTGAGCCAGGTGCCCCAGCGGTAGGCGATGTCGAAGAAGCCGAGCGCGGCGAGGCCCAGGACCTTGCCCACCGTCATGTTGTCGAGGTTGGTGTTCATGAACTGGATGAGCCCGGCGAGGACGAGGAAGCGCGCGAAGCGGAAGAGTTCACCAGCGGCCGCGGCCCGGAACCGGAATCGGAACGGGTACGGGTGGGCGAGGTGGCAGCCGATCGTGACGATGAGCTGGCCGGCCAGCCCGCCGATCGCGATCGACCAGAAGCCGAATCCCGAGAAGGCGAGGACCAGCTTCGTCGCGGCGTTGACGACCGCGCCCGTGCTCTCCACGGCGAACAGCTTCCGGAAGGCCATCGACTTCCGGAGCAGTGTGCGCGGGATGAAGACGGCCGAGTTCAGAAGGAAGGTGATCGCCAGGATCCGGATGACCGAGCCGACGCCGTGGTGTCCGTAGAAGTCCGCCCAGACGGGGCCGAGGAAGAAGCAGACCGCCACGAGGCACACCGCGATGACCGACCGGAACAGGTTGGCGGTGTAGAGGAGGTCCCGGACCTCGCCCTGCTTCTGGACGATGGCGGTGCCGAGGCCGAAGTCCTGGAACCGCTGCACGAAGTAGATGAAGGCCTGGGCGAGGGCGATGACGCCGAAGTCCTCGGGGAAGAGCAGCCGGGCGAGAACGATGTTCGTGACCGCCTGCAGGAGGCTGAGCGTCGCCTGCAGGCCGCCCACCCAGCCCAGGTTCTTCCAGGTTTCGCGCTGCAGGGACAAGGGTCGCTCAGTGCCTTTCTCGAGATGGCGCCCGGGCCGGAGGTTCGGAACACTATACTCTTCGCGTGGAATCGGGCATCGGGAGAGACATGGCCGCCGTCGATGAAGAACACGCCGCCGCGTGGCGGCCGGGCTGGCGCGCGCTCCTCGCGCTCTTCGTCGGCGCCCTCGTCCTGCGCGCGCCCCTCGTCGCCGCGATCGACGTCATCCA
>JBDLIY010000223.1:0-6719 GCA_039714635.1 Planctomycetota bacterium | reverse complement strand
CAGCGGGAGAGGAGCCGGACGAACCAGTCGCCCAGCGTCGGCGCCCGGGTCGCCTCGAGCGCGGCCATCAGGTCGTCCTTCCGGTCCGCTCCCGGCAGATTCGCCTCGAGGTCCGCCATCAGCTCCCGGACGGACCCGGCGGGCGGGACCACGTGGGACAGCATCGTGCCGTCGGCGGAGATCGGGAGCGACAGCCGCCTCCGCTCGTCCCCCGCGGTCAGGATGTCGAGCCGGTTCACCTCGTCGACGTCGTGATCCTCGGTCGCGGCCCAGAACACCGGCACGACGGGGCGCTTCGTCGTAACGGCCAGGCGCTCCGCCGAAGCGATCGCGGTGAGGGCCTTGGCGATCGAGAGCATCGGACCGCCGAGCAGCCCCGGCTGCTGGCCCGCGATGACGACGGAGGAGCCCGGCATCCCGAGCGCCTTCGCCCCGGCGATCGCGTTGTCCGGAGCGCCGATATCCCGCTGGTACGCGAGGACGGTCGCCGCGAGCGCTTCCCGATCGAGGCTCCGATCGGCGGCCGCGGGATCGGGCGTCACGTCGGGGGCCGGGATTCCGAGGGGTTCCGATCTCAGCATGCTCGCCTCGCGGTCAGGAGAAGCCTCGGAGCCGGGGCGTCGATCGCATCGATCTCCCCGAAGCCGGCGTCCACCATCATCGCCCGGACCTCGCCGGGTTCGTAGAGGCGTACGGATTCCGTGTAGGTGAGCGTCGAGCCGTCCGGCCGCGTCAGTTCGACGTCCTTCTCGACGCGTCGGCCGTCGCCCGTGATCCGGCGGCGTGCATCGATCCGGACGCCGGCGCGCTCCTCGGAACTCTCCGGCACGAGCGACGCGATCACCTCGTCGCGCCGGACGTAGTCGAGGAGGAACCGGCCCCCGGGCGTCAGGACGCGAGCGACCTCCGCCAGCACCCGCTCGTGTTCGGCGTCCGTCTCGAAGTAGCCGAACGACGTGAAGAACATGACGACCGCGTCGAATCCGCCGGCGAACGGCAGATCCCGCATGTCGCCCCGGGTGAATCGGGCGCGGGGAACGGCCGCGGACGCGGCGGCGAGGAGATCCCGGGAGTAGTCGAGGCCCGTGACGTCGAACCCACCGTCGACGAAGGGCCCGGAGTAGCGGCCGGCGCCGCAGGCGAGGTCGAGGATCCGGTGGCCCGGCTCGAGGCCCAGGGCGTCGACGACGATCGCCACGTCGGCGGCGGCCGCCTCGACGCTCCGGGCTGCGTAGACGGTCAGGTAGTCCCGACCGAAGGCGGTCTCGAACCAGGGCTCCATCGCATCATCCGGCCCAGTTGGCGTCCGGCACCGCGCCCGCCAGGTCCGCCCGCATCGCGAGGGTCGCGGCGTGAACCGCCTCTTCCCAACGCTCCTCCCCGAACTCGGCCGCGTACGGCTCTTTTCCGAACGCGAAGATGATCCCCCGCGACGAGTTCACGATCGCGCCGGTTCCGCCGGGACCGAAGGCGTTGCGGAGGGAATCGGCCTTGCCGCCCTGGGCGCCGTAGCCGGGCAGGAGGAACGGCGTGGTCGGCATGCGCTCGCGGAGGTCGGCGGCCTGCTCGGGCCACGTCGCGCCGACGACGGCGCCGACCGAGGAGAGGCCGCGCTCGCCGATGAACTCGTCGCCCCACTTCTTCACGAGGCCGGCGACGGTCGTGAAGACGGTGCCGCCGTCCTGCTCGCGGTCCTGGATGTCCGCGGAGGAGGGGTTGGAGGTCTTCACGAGCAGGAAACAGCCCTTCCCGCGCTCGAAGCGGGCGAAGAACGGCTTCAGGCTGTCCTCGCCGAGCCAGGGGGAGAGCGTGACGGCGTCCACGTCCATCTCGTCGAAGAGCGAGACGGCGTAGGCCTCGGCGGTGGAGCCGATGTCGCCGCGCTTCGCGTCCGCGATGACGAGGAGGCCCTTCTCGCGGGCTCGAGCGACGACGTTCATGTAGGCGCGGTAGCCCTCCCAGCCGAACTGTTCGAAGAAGGCGATGTTCGGCTTGACGGCGGGGACGAGGGGCGCGACGACGTCGACGAGCCGGAGCGAGAACTCCTCGATGGCGGCGGCCGCGTCGGCGCGGGACGGGTTCTCGCCGCGTTTGAGCGCCGCAGGGAGCATTTCGTATCGGGGGTCGATGCCGACGAGCGAGGGCGTGCCCTTCTCCTCGATGGCGGCGGTGAGACGGTCGGCGAAGTTCATGGCCGCATGGTAGCGTCCCGGCGCGCGTCTACCACATACGGTGTCAGGGCAATTCCAGCGTAGACATCCAGAAGCACCGCCCCTGGCGAACGATGCGCCCCACGGGTGTCAGGGCAATTCCAGCGTAGACATCGCCCGTGTCCAATTGCGCGCGTTTTGCCCTGACACCGTATGGAGGAGACACTACGTTGCGGTTACCGCCGCCACCGCCGCCGGGAGCGCGATCGTGAACCTCGAGCCCTGGCCCGACTCGCTCTCCACCCAGATCCGGCCGCGGTGGCCCTCGACGATCTCGCGGGCCAGCGGGAGGCCGAGGCCGATGCCCGTGGGCTTCTCCGTCAACAGGTCGCCGATCTGGCGGAAACGCTCGAAGATCTGCGTCTGGAACTCGGGGGCGATCCCGCAACCGGCGTCGGAGACGGAGACAGACACCTCGTCCTGCTCCACTCCGAACTCGACCAGGACCTCGCCCTCCTCCTCGCTGAACTTCACGGCGTTGCTGAGGAGGCTGGCCAGGGCCCGCGCCATCCACTTCCGGTCGCAGAGCACCTCGGGGAGGTTCGGCGGACACTGGATCACGACCTGGATCCGCTTGTCCCGGAAGTCGGCGCCCATCGACTTGAAGAGCCCCTGGAGCACGTCCCGCAGGTTCGCCGGCTTCGGGTCGAACGCGACCTTGCCGGTCTCGATCTGCGACAGGTCGAGGAGGTCCTTCAGGCGGCCGGTGAGCCGCAGGGCCTCCTTGTTGATGATGCCGAGGAACTCGCCGGGCTCGCCGTCGCGGAGTCCGTCCATGTCGAGGAGGATCTCCGAGAAGGACTGGATCGAGGTCAGCGGCGTCAGCAGCTCGTGGGACATGGAGGACAGGAAGTCGTCCTTCAGGTGGTCGATCTGCTTCAGGTCCTCGTACGCCTGGCGGAGCGCGGCCGTGCGCTCCTTCACCTTCTGCTCCAGCTCGCGGTTGAAGCCCTCGATCCGCGAGACGAGGCGGGCATTCTCCAGGGCCACGGCGGCGTGGCTGGCGAGCGCGGAGAGGAACCGCAGGCGGTCCCGGTTTCCCTCGGCGTCCGCGTTGACGAAGTAGACGACGATCACGCCGATCACGCTCTCCTTCAGCGTCAGCGGCGCCACCATCAGGGAGCGGACGTTGGCGTCCTGCTCGCGGACGGCCGCGAGGATGTCGGCGTTCTCGTCCTCGTTGACGAGAAGCGGCTCCCCCTTCAGCGCGATCTGGAAGAGCATCGGCTGGCCGGCGGTCCCCGACGCCGTCCGCGCGAGCGGATCGCGGAGATAGCCGTTCACGACCTTCTCGATCAGCCCGTCGCCGGCGCGGTTCAGGAGCATCAGCGAGCCGAAGCCGGTGCCGAGGCACGAGGTCGCGCTGTCGACCATGGTCTGGAGCAGGCGGTCCACGTCGAGGAGCGAGGTCATCGTCCGGCCGACCTCGTTCAGGGCGGCCAGCTCCCGGACGCGGTCGCGCAGCCGGTTCTTCGTCTCGTTCACTTCGGAGTAGAGCCGGGCGATCTCGATGTTGCTGTCGACGGCCTTCTTCAGGAGGTCCTCGTCGAAGGACAGCTCGGGGTCCTCCTCGCCGACGGTGACGACGCTCTGAGACCGATCCTCCTCCTCGGCCGGGCGCATCAGGTGAACCGAAACCTGGGAGGCCTGGGTGTCGTCCGGCGCCATGTCCGGGAACCGCCCCGCCTGGGAGCGGTGGAGCATCCGCATCAGGTTGCGCTCGAGGATGTCGCCGAAGGAGCGGCGGTCGCTGTCGATGCGATACTGGCCGGCGATGTGGTCGAGCATCCGCTTGCTGATCTCGACGAACGCCTCGAAGACGCCGGTGCCCTGCGTCGCGACCGTCTCGAAGAACGGGATGTTCCGATCGTTCATCCGCTCCTGGAGCTCCGCCACCTCCACCGGGTCCGGCAGGTCGCGCTTGTTGTACTGGTAGACGAGCGGGATCGTCCCGTAGTCGAGCCCGTTCCCCTCCAGGTTCTCCTTGAGGTTCTCGAGCGCCGCGAGGTTGTGTTCGAGCTGGCCGCGCTGCGAATCCGCGACGAGCACGACGGCGTCGGCCCCGGTCAGCACGTACTTCCGGGTGAGGTTGTATTTCACCTGGCCCGGCACCGTGAAGCCCTGGAGCTTGACGGAGAAGTCGCCGATCCGTCCCACGGAGATGGGGAGGAAGTCGAAGAACAGGGTCCGGTCCTTGTCGGTGTTCAACGAGACGAGCTCGATCTTCTGCTCCGGGTCGATCACCCGGTGCACATGCATGAGACTCGTCGTCTTCCCGCCGAGCGCGGTGCCGTAGTAGACGATCTTGGCGTTGATCGTCTTCTCTTTCAGGTTGATGATGCTCACGAAGTGGGCTCTCCTCGACCTTGCGTCCCCGGACGCTCCACTCGCTTATCGGAAACCCGACAGTCGCGACCTGAGCAGGAAACCGTGCCGGGGCCCGGGTTTGTGGCTAAGGTGACCGGGATGCGCCCCGCCTACTTCGACCACAACGCGACCTCGCCCCTCGATCCCCGGGTCGCCACGGTGATGGAGCGGGTCTACCGGGAGGTCCCCGGCAACCCCGAGAGCGCCCACTCCCTGGGCCGGCAGGCGCGCCGGGAACTCGAGGCGGCCCGGGCCGGGCTGGCGAAAGGGATCGGGGCCAGGCCGCGCCAGATCATCTTCACGTCCGGCGGCACGGAGTCGGACAACCTCGCCCTCTGGGGCGCCGCCCTCGCGGCCCGCGGGGAGCGCCGGCACCTCGTCGTGTCGGCCGTGGAGCACCCGGCGGTGCTCGACACGGCCCGGGGCCTGGAGCGCACGGGCTACGACGTCACGTACCTGCCGGTGGACCCGCAGGGACTGCCCAGCATCGAAGACCTCGAGGCGACCATCGGCCCCGACACCTTCCTCGTCTCCATCATGCTCGCGAACAACGAGACCGGCGCGCTGCTGCCGGTGCGGGAGATGGCGGCGGTCGTTGCGGAGCGGGGCATCCCCTTCCACACCGACGCGGTGCAGGCCCTCGGGAAGATCCCGGTCGACGTCGACGACCTGGGCGTGGACCTCCTCTCCGCCGCCGCCCACAAACTCGGCGGCCCGCGTGGCGTCGGCTTCCTCTACCGCCGCGACGGGACACCGCTCTCTCCCGTCACGGGAGGCGGCACCCAGGAGGAGGGCCTCCGTCCGGGAACGCCCGTGACCGCGCTGGCCGCCGGCTTCGCGCGCGCCCTCGAGGTGGCGCGGGAGGAGATGGACGCGACGGCGACCCGACTCCTCGCGCTGACGGGGCGGCTCCGCGCCGGCCTGGACGAGCGCATCCCGGACATCTCCTGGAACGGCCCCGCGGAGCCCCGCCTGCCGAACACCCTCAACCTGACGGTGCACGGCGCCGGCGGCGAGCCGATGCTGATGGGACTGGACCGCGAGGGCTTCTGCGTGAGCACCGGTTCGGCGTGTTCCACCGGAGCGGCGTTGCCGTCCTCCGTCCTCACGGCCATGGGTCTCGATCCCGACGAGGTCTCCTCGAGCCTCCGCCTGAGCCTCGGCCCGACGAACACCGAAGATGAGGTCGAGGCCTTCCTCGAGGCCCTCCCGCCCCTCGTCGCCAGGCTCCGGAGCCGGCGGTGAGGTACGCTTGTCCACCGGTTATCCACAGACCTGTTGATAAGATTTTTTTGGTCCCCGGAAAGCGCGGGCAAACTCCCGTCAGGTGTACGGATCACGCCCGCGGCGCCGGAGCGGCGAACCTGTGGAAACCGGGTCCCCGATGATTACCGATTGACTTGATCCGGGGGTCCGAATACGATCGTCGCGGCAACTCCGGAACGGGCTCCCGCCCCGTCCGGGGGCCCTTAAACAGGGCAGGGCGAAGAACTTACATCCGGGATCCACATGGGGAATTCCTGTGGATACTCTGGAATCCAAGAGGTGAGGATGGCGGCAGGGACATCGACCGATCCGCGGTGGTCGGACGTTCTCGATCAGATCCGGCGGGAGGTCAACCGGCAGCAGTTCGAGACCTGGTTTCGGAAAGTCGATCTCCTCTCGATGGGGGACGATCTCGTTGAGATCGCCGTCCCCAGCCAGTTCTTCAAGGATTGGCTCACGAGCTACTACCTGGACGTGGTCCACCGCGCCGTGAAGACGGTGACGGGGGCCTCGCCCGCCATCGAGTTCGTCATCGTCGAGGGTCTCACGGTGCCGGCCGAGCCGGCCGCCGGACCGAAATCCGGCCCCGACTCCGGTCTCGAGTCCGGACCGGAGTCCACGCCCGCGGGCGCTTCGGTGTCGAACCGGGCTCCGAGCCCGACCCCCGGCGCGCTCTCCAACCACGCTCCGAACCCACTTCCGAACTACGCCCCGAACGGTGCCCCGAACGGCACGCCGAGCTGGGCCGACCCGGGCCCGGGTTCCGACCTCTCCGGTCTGCGCCCCAGTAACCGCTATCCCAACTTCCTGTCCGACATCCTCCTGAACGATCATTACACGTTCGACAACTTCATCGTCGGTCCGCCGAACAAGCTG
>JBDLIY010000222.1:0-6756 GCA_039714635.1 Planctomycetota bacterium | reverse complement strand
GTCTTTCTGCCGATCGACCCCCGGACGCCCGGGACCGAGCCGCCGACCGTTCGCCTCCGGCTCGACCGCCCGCGCGGCGCCGACAAGACGCGCGTCCTCGTCGACGACGCGGAGACGGGCCGGGGCTACATGGGCTTCGCGATGGCCGAAGACCGGCTCGCGAAGCGGCTCGCCGCGGATCCGGGTCTCGAGGTGCTGATCGACGGACGGGAGAAGGTGCCCTACGGCGAGGTGATGAAGGCCCTGCGCCTCGTCCGGAAGGTCGGGATCGAGCGCGTGAACTTCGACTGGGGACCGCCGCCGGGCGAGCAGATGCTCGAGGAGCCGGAGGAAGTCGTCATTCCCGAGTCCCGTGAACTCGCGGAGAGGATGGGCTGCCTCCCGCTCGTCCAGCGCGGGAAGATCCGTGTCTGGCCCGCCGCGGAACCGGCAGAGCGCCGGGCGTTGAGGCTGCCGGACCTGCCCGGGGACACTCCGCTCTCGACGAAGGCCCACCAGGAGGAGGAGCTGTTCGAGCTCCTGGTGGACCGGAAGGGGCTCTTCCGCATCGGTGGGAAGCACGCGGACATGAAGGAGCTGCTGAAACAGCTCCTCATCCGCGCCGAAACCAGGCGCGACGAGGATCATCCGAAGAAGATCAGCCATGCCGCGATCCTCATCCACGCACCGCGGGAGGTGCGCTGGCGGGAGATCCAGTGGGCGATGCTGGCCGCCGCCAGCCCGGACGTCCGCATCTACCGCCTCTACTTCGCGACGCGAGCGCCCGACGGGAGCTTCGCCTACGTACCCGTGTTCCTGCCTGCGGAGTACGCGGTGCCCGCGGACCCACGGATCCTGCGCCTGGAGCTCAAGCGCAAGCGGACCGAGACGGTCACCCGCCTGAGCCTCCTCGGAGACGCGTGCGGGGAGGGAGAGTCGGGCTTCGAGACTCTGCGGAAGAAGCTGCCGGAGTTGCGGAAGGAGCGACCCGAGCGGTCCATCGGGGAGTTGTACGGCTGGGCGTCGGTGCCCTACCAGGATGCGGTGAGGGGGATCGCGGCGTTCCATGCCGCGGGCGTCACCAGGATCCAGTTCGTGGGCCCGCCGCCGCGGAGCCGGCGGAAGTAGCCGTCGCTGCGCCCTCACCACGCCGGTTGATAGACTCCGCGACAACGGAAGGAGGGGACCATGCAGTTCCTCATCGATCTCTGGCTGCCGGCTTTCGTGTCGACGGCGTCGCCTACGGAATCGTGACCGGGCTCGTCTTCGCGCTGCTGTGGTTGCCATGGAAGTTCTCGAGATCCGCGAGGAGCCCATCTCCTCCCTCGCCACCTACGGCGAGGTGTCGATTGCGTTCTCGACGGAGACGGTGCTCGACGTGACGGACACGACCGACGACTTCGCGCTCACGGAGCGCCCTCTCGACGCGCCCTTTGCCAAGGACTACGACGCGTTCCCCGCCGAGCACCCCTCGAACCTCGCCGCCCGCTTCGACCTGACGAACGCAGGCGTCCTCGCCGCGCTCCGGGACGGCCGCCGCGTCGGCGGCGCGATCGTTTTGTACGACACTCCCGGCGTCGACCTGCTGGAGGGCCGGACGGACCTCGTCCTGCTTCTCGACCTGCGCGTGGACACGAGCGAGCGCGGCCGCGACGTCGGGACGGCGCTCTTCCGCGCCGCCGAGGACTGGGGCCGGGCGCACGGTTGCCGGGAGCTCAAGGTCGAAACCCAGAACGTGAACGTCGCCGCCTGCCGGTTCTACGAGCGGGTGGGATGTCGCCTGGGAAAGGTCAACCGCGGCGTGTACCGGGAGTTCCCCGACGAGGATCAGCTGTTGTGGTTCCGGGACCTGGTTCTGCCCTGAATCTGCAAATCGGGGTCTGACCCCGAATTGCAGGTTTGGCTCAGCCCAGGCAGCGCCGGACTTCGTAGAGCATGACCGCCGCCGCCGCGGACGCGTTCAGGCTCGCCACGCCGCCCGGCGCCTGCGGGATCGCGACGCGCTCGTCCGCCATCTCCCGCGTCTTGCGCTTCAGGCCGCGCCCCTCCGCCCCGATCAGCACGTAGGCCGGGCCCTCGAAGACGAGGTCGGGCAGCGGAATGCCCTCCAGCGCGGCGGCGAAGACGAAGAAACCGTCCTCGCGCAAGCGGCGGATCGAGTGGTTGATCGACGGAGCCTGCACCACCGGCATGTACTCCGTCGCGCCCGACGCGATCTTCTGGACGAGCGGGGAAAGACGGGCCGAGTCGCGCTGCGGCAACACGACGGCGGTCGCGCCGAAGCAGGCGGCGTTGCGGATGACGGCGCCGAGGTTGTGCGGGTCGGTGACCCCGTCGAGGCCGATCCAGATCGCCTTCCTCCCGGTGTCGGCGGTGGAGAGGAACGCCTCGAGCTCGCGCTCCTCCAGCGCGTCGGCGACGAGCGCGAAGCCCTGGTGGTTGCCACCCGGGGCCATCTTCTCCACGTCCTGGCGGCCGGCGATCCGGTACGGGATCTTCTTCTGCCGGGCCAGCTTCAGGATGTCCTTCGCGGCCGGGTCCTTGCTCGACCGGCCGACGACGAGCTCGTGGGCGGTCCTCTTTCCGGCCGAAAGGACCTCGCGGACGGGGTGCACGCCGAAGACGATCTCGGTTTCCATGGTGGTCATTGTCAGCGGTCCAGGGCGGTGAACGACGCGAGAATCCGGTCGACTTCCGCGAAGACCTTCTCCGAGGCGCCGGTCTCGACGTGGGCGGAGACGGTGATGGCGAGGCCGTTTCTCACGACGGAGAACGTCCGCCAGCGGACCACGTGGCCCGCCTTCAGGATGCCGGTCGCCTCGTTCCCGACGGCGGCGACGCGACCGAGCTTCGTCCTGAATCCCCACCGGACGTCCCGCGGCTTCGAAAGCCCGGCTTCCATCCACTTCCGTCGGACGGCCGCCTCGTCCTTCGACGTCTTCGGCCCGCCCTCGGTCGAGGAGAGCGCGAGGACGTCGACCCACGCGAAGCCGGCCTCGTCCTTCGGCCCCGAGTACACGAGGCGGATCACCGCGCCCTCGACGCGCTTGAAGCTCCAGCGCTCCGCGTCCGGCCGGGTGATTCCGAACCGCCAGCCGTCGTGGCGGTAGACGTCGCCCTTCTCCGGCGGCTCGGGGCCCTCCCCCTTCCAGCGACCCTTCGCGTGGCGCCACCATTCGACGAACGTCGCCGGGCGACGGAACGGGAGGCCCGTCACCTCGCGGAGCGACTCGTGGAGTTCGTCCGCCAGCTCCGGGTGGCTCGCGCCGCGCGGGTCGATGGCCGGGGCGAGGAGGTCGACCAGCACCTCCACGGACTCCGGCGCGCGCAGCAGGCCGAGGGTGTCGATGCAGACGCGGGCGGTGCGCACGTCGCTGCCGACGGATTTCCGGGCCAGGTCGGCCACGGCCTTCGCGGATTTCAGATCGCCCGAGGCGCCGATCGACGCGACGACGACGGGCAGGAGATTCTCGTCCTTCGCGAACGTCTTCAGCGCGCCGCGGAGGGCCTTCCTGGCCGACTCGTCCGGCCTCCCGCCGAGGGCGCGAACGGCCGCCTCGCGGACGGCGGCGTCCCGGCTGCCGAGGAGCTTCGCGAGGGACTTCGACGCGGCCTCGCCGGGCGTCTTTCCGAGCTCCCGGACGCGGTCGAGGTCGCCGGCCGCGAAGGCGGCGACGGCGAAGAGCAGGAGCATCGTCGGAACGCGCATGATCACCGAGTCTATCGAAGCGCTTCGGTGGAACGAGGATCTTCGGGCGGGGCGGTGGCGGTGGTAATTTCGCCGCCCCGGGGTCGTTCACAGGCAGAAGAACGGCACTCGTTTCGGGCGTACTTTCAACGGTTGGAGGAGAGGAAGATGAAACCCCGTGTGCACCTGACGTACTTCGTCGTGGCGATCCTCGCGCTCTTCGTGGCCCAGGCCGCGCTGGCGCAGGAGGCGGCGCCGGCCGCGCCCGCCGTCGGCGACGAGAAGATGGACGTGAAAGACCTCGAGTTGCTGCTGAAGCCCCTCACCCTGGCGGACCTCGAGGCCGAGGTCGACGCCTGGCAGGAGAAGCTGAAGGTCGCGGCCACGGCCTACGAGACGGCCAAGGTCGGCGATGGGACCGACGCGACCGCGCTCTCCGACGCGCGGGGCGCCATCGCCGAGCGCCTCGGAGTCGTTCTGAAGGCCTACGGGAAGAAGGGCGGCGACGAAGAGAAGATCGCCGAGGTCGAGACCTACGTCGGGATCAACTCCCCCGGCGTCGTGAAGGAAGGCGAGGGCCTCGCCGCGCTCGGAAAGCGCGCGTACAACTGGCTGATCAGCCCCGCAGGCGGCCTGGTTGTGGGCCTGAACATCCTGTTCTTCGTCCTCATCATCATCGGCTTCAAGATCCTCGCCGGGATCCTCGGCGGAGTCGTCAGGAGGGCCGTCGGCAAGTCGAAGAACCTCTCCGCCCTGCTCCAGGACTTCTTCGTGACCATGACGAAGAAGATCGTGTTCGTCATCGGTCTCATCGTGGCGCTGGGCGTGCTGGGCTTCGAGATGGGCGCCTTCGTGGCCGCCATCGGCGCCCTCGGTTTCATCGTGGCGTTCGCCCTGCAGGGGACGCTGTCGAACTTCGCGTCCGGCCTGATGATCCTGATCTACCGGCCCTTCGACGTCGGCGACGTCATCAGCGTGTCCGGCGTGATCGGGAAGGTGAACGCCCTGAGCCTCGTCGCAACGACGCTGAAGACGCCGGACAACAAGACGGAGATCATTCCGAACAACTCGGTCTGGGGCCAGGTGATCACGAACGTGACGCACGAGGACAAGCGCCGCGTGGACCTGGTCTTCGGGATCGGCTACGGCGACGACATGGACCAGGCGAAGGCGGCCATGGTGGGCATCCTCGAGGGCCACGAGTTGGTCCTTTCGGACCCGGCGCCGCAGGTCGAGGTCCACGAGCTGGCCGACTCGTCCGTGAACTTCGTCTGCCGCCCGTGGTGCAAGACGTCCGACTACTGGGACGTCTACTTCGGCATCACGAAGCTGGTGAAGGAGAAGTTCGACGCGGAGGGGATCTCGATCCCGTTCCCGCAGCAGGACGTCTACATGCACACGGTGGAGCAGTAACCACCGCGAATCCGGTAATACGGAGGCGGAACCGTTTTTCCCGGATTCGACCCGACCACCGGGTTCGCGGCGCGACCGCGAATCCGGTGGTTTTTGTTCCGCCTCCGTACTACCGGATTCAGTCAGCGGATCCAGTCGGCGGGGGGGCGGCCCAGCAGCGCCAGCGCGTCCAGCGTCAGCGCCGCGAGCTTCGCCTCCTCGCCGATCGCCATCACCGACGCATCCAGCTCCGCCAGCTTCGCGACGAGCACGTCGTTTCGCGTCGCACGGCCCGCGTCGAACGCGGCTTCCGACAGCTCGCGATCCCGCGCCATCGCCGGCAACACACTCCCCCGCCAGGTGGCGAGATTGGCCGACGCCGAGCCGATGAGGGACAGCGTCATCGCATACTCGGACGCCACGCGCGCCCGCTCCGCCTCCGTCAGGTCCTCCGCCCGACGGGCCGCCGCGACCGCCGCGCGGACGTCGCCCTGGTTCCGGTCGAAGAACGGCAACGGGATCTCGAGGTAGACGCCCACCGAGTTCAGGACCCCGCCTTCCAGCAGGTCCAGGTACTCGTAGCCCAGACCCACCCTCACGTCCGGATACCGCCCCGTGTCCGCGGACTCGGCCCGCGCCGCCTCCACGTCGACCGCCGCCCTCTCCTTCCCGATGGAGGGGTTCCCCTCCCCGGCGCCCTCCGGAAGCTCCGCGGGCAGGAGCAACTCGCCCTTCACGCCCTCCACCGAACCGGCCGGGAGGGACAGGACGGCCTCCAGGTCCGCGAGCGCCCGGCGCCGCCGCGCACGCTCGTCCTCGAGCGCCAGGCGGAGGCGGCCGACGCGCGCCCGGATCGGCGGCAGCGCCGACTCGCGCTCGCGGCCGGCCAGAACGAGCCCCTCGACGAGAGCGGTGAGTTCCTCGCCCGCCTTCACGGCCTCGGCCCGGATCGTGACGCGCCGATCGGCGGCCAGCGCCTCCTGGTGCGCGCCCGCCGCGGCCCGCGCGATCGTCAGGTTGACGATCCGCTCCTCCCACTCCGCGGTCGCGACGCCGGCCTCTCCGACCGCGGCCCGCTTCGACCGCTTGCCGCCGGTCTCGATCGTCTGGTAGGCGCGGATGCCGTAGCGCAGGGGGCCCTCGCCGAGGTCGTCGAGAGGGAACCGGTCGGCTCCCAGCATCAGCATCGGGTTCGGGGAGAGGTCGGCCTGGGAGAGGTTCTCCTCCGCGCGGACGACGGCGGCGCGGGCGGCGCGGTTCACCGGCGCGCCGGGGACCAGGCGCAGCACGTCCTCGAGGATCAGGACGGGCGGCACTTCGGCGGGCGGCTCGACGTCGACCGGAGCCGGCTCGACGGGCTCGACCGCGGTAACGGGAACCGACTCCTCGTCCTCGGGCGCCGGGGCGCTCGCGCAGGCAGCCGCGACGACGGCCACCGCCAGGATCGCCGCGGCGAGCCGCATCAGACGGCCCTCAACGCGTCGACCGCCGCCAGCCGGAGAGCGCGCCAGATCGGCCAGGCCAGGCCGAGCACGCCCATCAGGAGCGCGGCGCCGAACCCGATCGCCAGGGAGACCGGGTCCACCTCGACCTTGAACGCCGCCGCGATGGGTACCCGGACCGGAACGCCGTCGGCCGCGAGGCCGATCAGCATGCCAAGCACGCCGGCGGCCCCGGTCAGCGCCAGGCTCTCGATG
>JBDLIY010000221.1:0-6763 GCA_039714635.1 Planctomycetota bacterium | reverse complement strand
TGGATCCCGACCCGGCAGTGTCCGTTCCCGCCATTGCGTGGCGGGGCTGCAGGGGGCGGCATGAATCGCAGCACCCAACTCAGGGAACTCCTCGACGAGCACCGGACGTTGACGCTGGCGGTGGCGGACGGGGACGGGCCGTGGGCGGCGGACGTCTACTACGTCCGGGTCGGGACCGCGCTGTGGTTCTTCAGCAAGCCCGACGCCCGGCACTCCCGGGCGGTCGACCTCGATCCGCGCGCCGCCGGCACCGTCCACGCCGAGGCCTCCGGGTGGCGCGACATCCGCGGCGTGCAGATGGAGGGCGAAGTCGCCCCTGTAACGGCCGGGGAGGAGCGCGACCGGGCGGTGAAGGCCTACCTCGCGAAGTTCCCGTTCGCGAAGCCGCTCCTCGTCGGGGAACTCCTCGCGAAGGTCCGCTTCTACCGCTTCACGCCGGCGCGGACGTACTGGATCGACAACGAAGAGGGGCTCGGGGGGCGCGTCGAGGTGGAACCGTAGTCAATCCCCGTGAGCGGGGACGCCCATCATCACGAGATCGGAGTAGGAGCCGGCCACCAGGTCCTCGTCGTTGATGCCGAACGCCTCCCGGAGATCGGCGATCACGCGGTGGCCGTCCTCCTCGGGAGCCGTCTCCGAGACGACGTACTCGAACTCGATGAAGCTCCCCAGGCCGTCGACGTAGTCCAGGTGGATCCGCGTGGGGCCCAGCTGGTAGAGGTGGCGCGCCTTCTCGACCTCGGCCTTCACCCCCATCGAGGCGGCGAAGATGCGGCGCTTGGCGTCCGGATCGGCGACGGGGAGCAGGCGGTAGGAGGACTTGCGCGACTCGCTCTCGTTCGGTCGGGAGTACCAGATCATCCAGTGCTTGCCGAGCGAGGATTCGCGGAGCTTCATCCGGTAGGCGCCGGTGGAGAAGTAGGTGTCCCGCTGGTGCTCCGACTGGACGAACTCGGCCCCCAGCCGCTCGCAGGTCTTCCTCCCCCGCCCCGGATCCGGGTACCGCGCCTTCAGCTCGATGTTCGCCCGCCGCGCGTCGTCGTTCTCCATCCCGGGATGATACCCGATCCGCGAAGTGGCACACTGCTGACAGGCGTCGGTTTGCCACGATTGTGAAAAACGGGCGCCTGTCAGCGTTGTTTCACACCTGTGAAAAACGGGTGCCTGTCAGCGTTGTTTCAGCGACCCGGCAGTTCGGGGACCTTCGGGCCGGAGCCCTTCGGAGGCTGGATCGGGCCGCGGGGCTTCCGGCGCTCCTCGCGCTTCTTCCGCGTCTTCTCCAGCTCGCGCTTGTCCGTCCCGTCGCCCGCGTCCACCGGAGGGGGCGTCGGCGGCGTCCCGCCGGGATCGGCGGTGCCACCCTTGTTCTTCTTCTCCCCGGACTTCGAGCCGTCGCCGGGACGGACGACCGGGCGCGGCTTGCGGTGCGGGAAGATCGAGATGTGCACGGGGCGCGCCCCGGCCGCCGGGACCAGCGCCATGCCGGAGACCCCGTCGTCCTTCCCGAGGAACTCGTACTCGCGGCCCGTCGCCGCCCCGCGGCGGGAGAGCCAGGTCGCCGTCGTCACGGAGTCGAGCACGGCGCGGACGTCGGGGGCGGTCCGGGCCGGCGTCGTGACGCCCGTGTCCTCCCAGAAGGTGTCGAGCGCGTAGCCCGCAAGGAACCGCGGCGCGAACCGACCGAGCAACTCGTGCGTCGAGAAGACGTCCCCGCCGAGCAGCACCCCGCCCTCGAAGACGAGAAAGCCCACGGTCCGCTCGTCCGCGAGGACGGGCAGGAGCGCCGCCCGGAAGCCGTCGAGCTTCGCGGCCGCGCGGCCGCGCCGGTAGACGGACTTCAGCGAGCCGAGGTCCTTCCCGTCGCCGGTCCCCGCCTCGAGGAGCGCGAGCTGGGCCGCGATCCGCGCCCAGACGGGCTCGTTGTCCAGCACGCCCGTCAGGAGGTGGCGGATGCCGTTCGGCGCGACGCCGGGGCTACCCGCGAACACGTCCGTCCGTCCCCAGGAGCGGTTCTTTTCGCAGCACAGCACCGGGACGGCCTCCGGCCCCGTCTTCGCCGAGACCAGCGTGGGCCGGCGGACGACGCGGTCCTGCCGCGCGCCGACGAGGATGTCCCCCGCCGCGAGGTAGACCGGCCGGTCCGGGTGGTCGTTCGTGGCGAAGACGCCGTCGCTCGTCTCGCGCAGCGTGAGCACGCCGGTGGCCAGCGCCTCCGCCACGCCGAGCGGGCGGACGGCGGGGTCGCCCTCGCCGTCGTTGAGCGCCACGACCGTCAGGGAGCCGAACGTCTTCGATTCGCCGGCCGAGAGGCTGACGAGCAGCGCCGCCGCCGGGTTGCCCTTCACGGAGGCCTTCGCCGCGGCCAGGGCGACCTTGCGCCGCTCCGCGTCGGCGAGGATCGCCGCGAGTTCGCGGAGGTCGCGCAGGCGCTCCCGCCCCTCGGCGGTGAGCCCAAAGCCCCAGACCTCGTCCTGCGTGAAGCCCAGCCGGGCGAGGTGCTCTTCCTCCGTGAGGGGACGGACGGCCGCGCGCGGCTCCGGCAGCGGTCCGCCGAGGTCGATCGTTCCCGGAAACGAAACGGCGGCGGGCGCGTCCCACGCCGCGAGGTCCGGCAGGTCTTCGAAGATGCGTTCCGTCGGGCGGGCCGCGGCGGCGCGAAGGGCGTCGCGGTCGACCTCCTCCGGGGTGGCGGCCCCGAAGACGAAGAAGGCGGCGGAGACGGCCACGAACAGGAGCGCCGCTGCGGCGACCCCGGTCCTGTGAATGGTCCAGGGAGCAGACCGCAGGGAGAGAATCCGGCCGGCGGGCCGAATCGAATGCGCGGGCCGGCTCGTCGCCCGGCGCACCACGCGGGACGCGAATCGGTCGTCCGCCGCGACGTCGGTCTCGTCGCGGAACGCCGAGAGCTTGTCCGACAGATTCCGGAGGAGGTCGAGCCGGGCGCGACACTCGGGACACGTAGCCAGGTGATCCCGGAGCACCCGCTCCTCCGTCGCCGTGAGCTCCCCGTCCATCAGGGCGGAGAGATCGGGGTCGTGGACTCGGCACGTCATGGCCGATTCTCCCTCGTGAGCATCCTGCCGAGGCGCTTCGCGAGCTGCTTCCGGCCGCGGAAGATGAGCACCTTCACTTCGTTCAGGCTCACTCCCATGACCTCGGCGATCTCCTTGTACGCAAGCCCCTCGAACTCCCGGAGCGTCAGGGCATTCCGCAGGTTGTCCGAAAGCTCATCCACCGCCTGCCGGACCATCGCCCGCTCCTCCTTCGCGAGGAGCGCCCGGTCCGGGGCGACGAACCGCCCGTTCGCGTCCGCGCCACCTTCCCCGTCGGTGTAGCCGTCGAGGGTGGCCCCGTCAACCGGCGTGCCGGTGACCGGGTTCCGGCGCTTCTCGAACCGGAGGCGGTCGTAGCAGAGGTTGCCGACGACCCGGTAGAACCAGGTCACGAACTTCCCGCTGGGCTCGTAGCGGTCCGCGTTGCGGTAGAGCTTGAGGAACGCCTCCTGGGCGACGTCTTCGGCGACCTGGGCGTCCCGGAACATGCGGTAGCAGTACCTCCTGGCCTTCGCTTCGTAACGACGAACGAGAACCCCGAAGGCCTCTTCCGAGCCTTCGGCGACCCGAATCATCAGGGCGTCGTCCGTCTCCTGCATCCAGTGCGCTCCTGCCATGGGGAACGGCCGCGGCACGGCCTTTGTTACATCTTCTCCCGAGGTCGGTCTCCATTGTAGACGATGCGGACCGCCAGTCCGCACCCGGCCCGCGTAAGCTGTTCTTCGGCAGCAACTTGACGAGGTTCGTGCCTATGAGTACCACTGAGGGGAAACCGTCCCGGATCGAGGACACACGTATGACCCGAGTACTCGTCGTCGACGACGAAGCGGATATCCGCGACACCGTCGACATGATCCTGCGCTACGAGAAGTACGAGACGCTCCTCGCGAAGAACGGCGAGGAGGCCCTGGCCGCCCTCGACGAAACCGGCGCCGACGTCGTCTTCCTGGACGTCAAGATGCCGGGGATGGACGGCATCGAGGTGCTCCGGGAGATCGGGCAGCGACACCCGGACGTCGACGTCGTCATGATCTCCGGCCACGGGACGATCGAGACCGCGGTCGAGGCCACCAAGGCCGGCGCGTTCGACTTCATCGAGAAGCCGCTCGACCGCGAGCGCCTCCTGCTCACGCTGAAGAACGCCGTCAAGGTGAAGAGCCTCGCCGAAGAGAACGTCCGGCTGCGGGGCCAGGTCACCGAGAAACACCGGATCCTCGGCGAGAGCCAGGCCGTCGAGAAGATCCTCGGGGCCGTCGAGAAGGTGGCGCCCACGCAGGCCCGCGTGCTCATCACCGGCGGCAACGGGACGGGCAAGGAACTCGTCGCGCGGAACGTCCACCAGCGCTCCGGCCGCTGGAACCGCGCGTTCGTCGAGGTGAACTGCGCCGCGATCCCGTCCGAGCTGATCGAGTCGGAGCTCTTCGGCCACGAGAAGGGCTCCTTCACCGGCGCGGTGGCGCAGCGGAAGGGGAAGTTCGAGCAGGCCGACGGCGGCACGCTCTTCCTCGACGAGGTCGGCGACATGGACCCGACCGCCCAGTCCAAGGTCCTGCGCGTGCTGGAGGACTCGCTCGTCCAGCGCGTAGGCGGCGACAAGGCGGTCAAGGTCGACGTCCGCGTCCTCGCCGCGACGAACAAGGACCTCGCGGAGGCCGTGGAGAACGGTGAGTTCCGCGAGGACCTCTACTACCGGCTGAACGTCGTGCCGATCCACGTGCCGTCGCTCGCGGAGCGGCGCGAGGACGTGGCGCTGCTCGCCCTCGCCTTCCTCGAGAAGGCCGTCGCCGACAACGACCTCCCCCACCGGTCGCTCACGGCGGACGCGCTGGCGTTCCTCGCGAAGCAGCCCTGGCCCGGCAACGTCCGGCAGCTTCGGAACCTGATGGAACGCGTCGCGATCCTGACGCTGGAAGACGAGATCGGCGTCGCGACGCTCGAGGCCAACCTCGCGCCCCGCCGCGCCCCGGCCGGCGATCCGTTCACCGAGTGCGCCAGCTTCGAGGAGTTCAAACTCACGAGCGAGCGCATGTTCCTCGAGTCCCGGCTCATCGAAAATGACTGGAACATCAAGCGGACCGCTGAGAATCTCGGGATGCAGAGGTCGCACCTCTACAAGAAGATCGAGAAGTACCGTCTGAAGTAGGTCCATAGGCAAGAGACAGAGGCCGAACATGAAAGCCCCGCCCGTCATCCTGATGACGACCCTGGTCCTCTCCGTGCTGGCGTGCCAGTCGCCCGGCCCGAACGGACCTCTCACGACGGAGGCCGACGAGGCATACCGGGCGGGCGACTTCGAGCGCGCGTACGAGCTCTACTCCGACCGGTACGAGCAGCGGAAGGACCCGCTGGTCGCGGAGAAGATGAACCTCGCCTGGGCCCGCGCCCACGGCTCCCCCGCGGTCGACCCGGAAGAGGCCGCGGCCCGGATCCGGAGCGCGAAGAACCTGATCGAGCGCGCCGACCGGATGGCCGTGCAGGGCCGGCCCGTCGACGCCCTGAAGTCCTACCGGGCGGCCCAGGAGTACGTCCCGGGCTACCCGGAGGCCCGCGAGGGCGAGGTGCACGCGGAGAAGATGATCTCGGACGAAGCGATCGGCCGGGCGCGCTCCTTCGAGCGGCAGGGGCAGGCGGGAGCGGCCCTCGGAGCCCTCGACGAGGCCCGCGCGATCATCGGCGAGCCGTTCGACCCGGCGACGGACCCGCTCTCCCTCGCGGACGCGGAGATCCGCGGCCGGATCGCGACGGCCCTGCTCGACCGGGCGAAGGCGGAGCTCGCGGCGGACCGGCCCTCGACGGCGCTGCTGTTCGCCGCGGCGTGGCTTTCGGTGACGGGAGCGCCGGCGGAAGGCCCCCATCCGGAGCCCGTCAACGAGATCCTGCTCCGGTTCGCCCGGGCGAACACGCGCTGGGTCCACGTCGGCGAGGTCGAGGACGGTACCGACGGCCTCGTGGACGGCGCGACGTTCGAGCGCCTCTTCCTCGCGGCCTGGGAGGAGAGCGGCCAGACGGAGATCCGCCTGACTCCGGACGTGGAGGAGGCCGACCTCGCCCTGGACCTCTCGGTCGACTCGCTCTCGGTCGAGACGTCGACACCGGTGACGAAGTCGAAGCGAAAGGAGTTCGTCATCGCCACGGAGGCCCTGCCCAACCCGAAGCTCGAGAAGCTCCGGAAGGAGCGCGACCGGCTGGACGAGGACCTTGGCGTCGCCAGGAGCGTGGCGGCGGACGCACGGAAGGAGTACGACGCGGTGCGCCGGCTCGAGGGCGACGCGGAGATCCACGCCCGGTACTCTCGCCTCTACGGCCACTACTCCCGTGCCGCCTTCTACCGCCACCTCGCGAACGCCCGGACCCGGAACGCGAAGGCGAAGCGCCGGGTCGACGGGCTGACCGACGCCCGGGACGAGGTGCTCGCGAAGATCGACGCCGCGCCGCCGGTCGTCTTCCGGGAGACGAGGGCCCGCGCGACGGTCGAGGAGACAGTCCAGACGAAGACGGCGGTCGCCGCGGGCTCGTTCCGCCTGACCCGGCTCGAGGGAGCGGACGCGACCACGGGGGAGAAGGGCTCGGCGCAATCGAAGGAGACGGCGAAGGACTCCGGCTGGCCGGGCCTCGAGGACGAGGGGATCCCGGAGGAGCCGCTCGTCCTTCCGCCGGACGGGGACCTCGCCGATGTCGTTCTCGCCCGCCTGGCGGTCCGGATGGCGAAG
>JBDLIY010000220.1:0-6781 GCA_039714635.1 Planctomycetota bacterium | reverse complement strand
GGATCACCAGCAGCGAGAGGAGGGCCGGGCCGTCGCCGAGGGACAGGAAGAGGTTGTAGGTGCCGTGGAGTCCGACCGCGACGAGGAGGCCGACGAGCGGCTCGAGCCGGCGCCGCCGCCCCGGGCAGAACCGCGCCCGGGCCACGAACCAGCCGAACAGGCCGGAGAACGCGACGTGGCCCAGCGTCGCCGTGAAGCCCCGCAGAAGCACGATCGAGGGATTCCCCGTCTGAACCAGGTAGAGCACGTTCTCCACCGAAGCGAAGCCCAGGCCCGCCGCCACGCCGTAGATGATCCCGTCGAGCGGCTCGTCGAACTCGCGCGAGAGGAACGCGCCGAAGAAGAAGGCCGCGAACTTCACCAGCTCCTCCGGCAGCGCGGTGACCACGTAGGCGTCGACGAGCGGATTCTGCGGCCCGGCGGCGGGTAGGAGCGCGCTCTCGAGGAGCGGCCGGACGAGGAGGATGGCTCCGGTGGACAGGCAGCCGAGGAAGAAGACCCGCAGCACCGCCAGCTTCGGCTCCGGGTCCAGGTCGTCCTTGCGGCGGAAGAACCAGAGCCAGAACAGCCCCGGCGCGAAGCCGAGGATCGTCCACGACAGCAGCGTCAGGATTCCGGACATCGCGAGGACGGACATGGCCGGCGGTCACCTCCCGCCCCGAATGGTAGGCGAGATTCGGAGGGCCGTGGCTAGAATCGTGAACTCGCACCCGCGACAGGAGACACGCCCATGGTTCGCAATCCGCTGCTTCTTCTCGCCCTGCTCGCCGCCCTCGCGGCCGTCTCGTGCGGCCCCGCTCCGATGGACGACCCGCGGGACGCCTCGGTCCAGGACCTCCTCGAGAAGCACCCCGAAGCGGCGAAGACGCGCGTGATGATCCTCGGGTTCGACGGCGCGGATCTCGACGTCATCGAGCCGATGGTGGCGGCCGGGGAACTCCCGAACTTCAAGCGCGCGATGACGGAGGGGGCGGTCGGCCGCCTCCGCTCCGAGCACCCCCTTCTCTCCCCGATCATCTGGACGACGATCGCGACCGGGAAGTCGATGGACCAGCACGGCATCCTCGACTTCTGGGCCTTCAACGAGAAGACCGGGCAGATGAACTCGGTCTCCTCCGTCGAGCGGAAGGTGGAGGCGGTCTGGGACATCGCGGGCCGGTTCGGGAAGAAGGTGGGCGTCGTCGGCTGGCTGGCGACCTGGCCGGCGGAGGCGGTCAACGGCTTCGTCGTCTCCGAGAAAGTGGGGCTCCTGGGATACGAGTACAACCGGCGTGAGGACGAGCCCGTCAAGCAGGCCGCTCACCCGCCCGACCTTCTCGACGAGATCGAGCCGCTGATCCGGAAGGTCGGCGACGTGACGTTCGAGGAGATGGACGCGTACCTCAACATCACGGAGGAGGAGTTCCGGGCGAAGTACGAGCGCAAGCCCGCCCGGGGCAATCTCGTCAACAACCACCGTCTGCAGTACGCCACGGCGGAGACGTTCCGCCACGTGGGCAACTCCCTGTGGAAGGAGAAGTCCCCCGACCTGATGGCGTGGTACTTCGAGTACCTCGACGCGACCTGCCACCTGTTCATGCCCTACGCTCCGCCGCGGCAGGACCACATCAGCGAGGCCGACTTCGCCCGCTACCGGGACGCGATCGGCGAGACCTACCGCTGGTGCGACCGGGTCCTCGGGGAGGCCATGGCGGCCGCGGACGAGAACACGGTGATCGTGGTCGTCTCCGACCACGGCTTCCGGAGCGATCGGCTCCGCCTTCGGAAGCCCTCGGACTTCCACGATCGCGAGGCGGTGCAGTGGCACCGGCTCTTCGGCACGTTGATGTTCTGGGGCAAGGGCGTGAAGCCGGGCACGAAGCTCCAGGCCGCGAGCATCTATGACATCACGCCCACGGTCCTCGGCCTGATGGGCTTCCCCGCCGCCGCCGACATGGACGGCGAGTTCATCGCGGCGGCGTTCGAGACGCCGCCCCCGGACGACGTCGTGGACACCTACAGCCGCGGCCGGCGCACGGTCCGGATCCAGATGGAGGGGGACACGGAGGCGGACGAGATCAACGACGCCCGCCTCGAGGCGCTCGGCTACGTGGGGCCCGACCAGACCGTCTCCGGCTATCTGAACCTCGCCGGTTTCCTCAACCGGAAGGGGAGGTTCGAGGAGGCGCTCGCCGAGTACGGGAAGGCCCTCGACAAGCAGCCCGAGAGCGGCCGGATCCACCTCGCCATGGCCGAGACCTACGGCCTGATGCGCGACGCCGAGCGGTCCGAGAAGCACCTCCGCACGGCCATCGCCCTCGATCCCGGCCTCCACATGGCCCGCATCCACCTCGCGGCCGCCCTCGTCCGGAAGAACCGGCGCGACGAGGCCCGGAAGGAACTGGAGACGGTCCTCGAGGACGCTCCGGGTATGGGCATCGCCTGGGTGGCGCTGGGCCGGCTGAACCTCGGCGAGAAGAAGGTCGAGGAGGCGGAGAAGTGCCTGCGCCGCGCCGTCGAGATCGACCCCGACTTCACGGAGGGCCGGATCCAGCTCGGTATCTTCCTCATCAAGACGGGGCGGTACGAGGAGGCGGAAACGCACTGCCTCGAAGTGATCCGCCTCGAGCCGAACCACCGGATCGCCTGGAACAACCTCGGCGTGATCCGGATGCGTCGCGCTCTGAAGATCGAGGACCCCCAGCGGCAGGAGGAAGCCCTCGACCTCGCCCTCTCGACGTTCAACGACATCATCGAGCGGTTCCCCGACTACCCCCGGGGCTACGGGAACCGGGCCACGATCCGGATCGCGCGCCGCCAGTTCCCCCTCGCCATCGAGGATCTGAAGAAGGCGCTGGAGATCGATCCGGACTACGAGGAGGCGAAGAGGAACCTCCAGACGCTGACCTCGCGCATCCCCGGCAAACCGGCCAAGTAGCAGGCCCTTGGGATCTCCGGCCTGTCGGACGCCCATTGACACGGTGCGCCCCGATAGGAGAAAATCGGCCCGGGTTAGAAACACGGTCAAGATGACCGGGGCTGATACGGGAGGTTTTGATGCGCAAGCAGGCAGGGTCTGCAATATCCCGTGTCCGTCACCTCGTACCGGGCATTCTCGCAATGCTCGCCGTCCTCGCGGTCGCGGTTCCGGCGATGGCCCAGGAACCTGTGCAGCAGAAGCAGCTCCGGGGGATCTTCATGAACCCCGGGGACACCGCGACGACGGCGATCATGCCGGTCGGTGACGTGGACACGTTCGTTTTCGACGTGCTGGCGGACAGCGTTCTGGAAGTCGAGGTCCGTGCGATCAAGGACAGCCTGCTCGCGCCGGGGCTCGAGCTCCTGGCGCCGGACGGGACTCCGATCGACATCTCCGCGAAGCTGTCGGAGAGGAAGAAGAAGGTCCGGATCCGCAAGCTCACGTTGCTGGAGACGGGGCGTTACGGGCTTCGCGTCGCGGGGCGGAACGAGTCGGAGGGGGACTACCGCCTGAAGCTGGCGGTGACTCCGCCGAAGCAGCGGACGGAGAAGTTCACCCTCTCGCCGCTGAAGCTCGCGAACGTCCGGTTCGGGGCCAAGCCCGACACGATCGTCAACGTGACGGTCAAGTCGAAGGGCGGTCCGGTCTACGTGGTTCACGTGGCCGACCCGCTCGGCAACGAGATCCCCGGGGCGAACCGGCTCTTCAAGGAGACGGACCATGGCCTGCAGGCCCGTCTCTTCCCGACGCGGAACTCCGGCAACTACTACCTCGGCCTGCGCGGGAACCTCGATACGACGACCAACGTCACCGTGAAGATCCGGACGAAGCACACGCCTCCGATCGCCCAGAAGCGGGTGATCAGCAAGTACGAGCCGATCATCGACGCCCTGGTTCCGGACAACGGACGCGAGGGCAACGGGATCACGATCGAGGGCCGCAACTTCCTCCCGGGCACCATCACCGTTCTCTTCGGGGAAGACGAAGCCCCGTCGGCGTTCTACGTCAACGCGGGCAAGATCAACGTGATCGTACCGGCCGAAGGCGACGACTCCATCGTGGACATCACCGTCTACAACCCGGACGGCCAGTCCGGGACGAAGGAGGAGGCGTTCATCTTCATCCCGCCGCCGCCGGTGATGGACTCGATCTTCCCGACGGAAGGCCCGGACGCCGGAGGCACGGTGGTCCAGGTCACCGGCGA
The DNA here is from genome assembly GCA_039714635.1 of Planctomycetota bacterium. GTDB lineage: Bacteria > Planctomycetota > JAJSAM01 > JAJSAM01 > JAJSAM01 > JBDLIY01. The sequence continues at coordinate 2,618 of JBDLIY010000220.1, read as the reverse complement.
CTTCATGACGTTCGTCGAGAAGGTCACGATGGATCAGACCCCGCTCACCACCGTGCCGATCGCTCGGAGCCCGAAGATCCTCGAGTTCGAGACCGATCCGCATCCGGCGGGGACCGTCACCGTCGCGCTGACCGACCGGTGGGGGCAGACGGCGTTCATGTCCGCGGCGTTCACGTTCGCGCTGGCGCCCGACATCATCGCTCTCTCGCCCACGGCCGGAACCGTGAAGGGCGGGACGAGCCTCACCCTGACCGGGGCGGGTTTCCGCACGGACGACCGCGTCTACGTCGACGGAGTCGAGATCACGGAGTTCACGGTCCTCTCCTCGGCGCAACTGGTCCTCATCACTCCGCCGCACCCGCTCGGGGCGGTGGACGTCAAGGTCGTGGACCCCTGGGATCGTGAGGCGGTGGCCACCGGGGCGTTCGAATACGTCTCGGGCACGCTGGTCGACATTTCGAACCGGATGCCGGCGAACACGGCTTCGAGCCCCATGACCGGCGTCGCGATCGCGATCGGTGACGTCGACAAGGGCGGCATCGCGGGCCGGGTGGACATCGTCCTCGGCGGGAAGTCGGGCGGCCAGCCGACGCGCCTCCTGCTGAACAACGGCGCCTCCGGCTTCACCCTGAGTGCCGAGAAGTTCGACACGGACAACTCGTTCGACGTGGAACTGGGCGACCTGGACGGGGATACGGACCTCGACCTCGTGGTCACGCAGCCGGTCGTGAGTGTGAACAGCTACCGGTACAACTGGTACGTCTACCCCAGCCTCTACTACCACAACGAGCCCTACGTCGCGGCCCGGGTGTTCGAGAACGACGGCAAGGGATCCTTCACCGTATCGCAGTATGCGCTGCCGTCGAACCTGGAGTGGGCCAGCGGCAAGCCCGCCGTGACGGACCTCCTGACCGGCGAGTCGATCTCCCTGGGCGACGTGGACGGGGACAAGGACCTCGACCTGGTGATCACGGGCAAGAGTGCCCCGACCGTCTCCACGTTCACGAGGACGAACCCCTACTCCTGGGCCTACCACTACTACTTCACGTATTACGTGGATGGGGATACGTCCTCGACGCGGTTGCTGACGAACGACGGCAAAGGGACGTTCAAGAACGTCTCCGGCAAGCAGATGCCGGCGGTCTCGGGTGACGTCTTCGCCGGTGACGATGTGCTCGTGGTGGACGTGGACGGAGACGGCGACAAGGACATCGTCGTCACCGGAGACGGCGCGAACCTTCGCGACGCCAGCAAGCCGGAGTTCACCAACGGATCGAAGACGCGCATCCTCCTGAACGACGGCACGGGAACGTTCACGGACGGGACGTCGACGCTGATGCCGGAGCCCACCATCGAGGACGACTGGGGTGGCCTGGGCGTCGGAGTGGGGGACCTCGACGGCGACAAGGCCGTGGAGATCATCATCACCACGGACCGTGAGATCACGACCGCCGCCGGGGACTACGTGTCCTCGACGCGCGTGTTCGAGAAGGGCACTTCCGCCTTCGCGGACGCGACCACGAAGTTCATGCCGGCCGTGAACACGGACGGCACCGGGGACAGCTTCAAGGCGGTCTCGGTCGCCGTGGGCGACCCGGACGGCAACGGGATCGACGAGATCTTCTTGATCCTGGACTCCGAGGTGTATGGCCAGGACCCGGTCAGCGGAAGCTGGGACAAGCAGGTTTCTTCGCTGCGGTGGATCGGCAGAAAGGCCGCTCTTCCGCTGACAGACCTCACGCCCGGGCAGATGCCCGTGCCGGAAGCCACGGGAGACTACTACCTCGGTCACGTGGTGAAGATCGGCGACCTGGACGGTGACGGTGACCTCGACATGGTCATCACGACGACGCTCTCCTCGTACTCCGGGGACGGCGACCGTCCGACTCGCGTGTTCGAGTTCCGCTGATCGAAGAGAAACTGCCAGGGTTCCTGAGATCGTCAGGGACCGGGTAGTCGGGTAGGACCAGAGCCGGCGCGGCCCAGGCCGCGCCGGCTTTCTCTTTGGGCCATTCTTCCCTTTCGCGTCTCAATGCATGATAATGAGACGCAAGCGCGAGTAGTTTTCCGGAAGGGGAGTGCCATGGCGATGATCAGCGATGTCCTGAAGGAGAAGGGGGGAGAGGTCGTCTCCGTGAATCCCGGGACCTCGGTCCACGAGGCGATCGAGGTGCTCGTGGGCAACCGGATCGGGTGCCTGCTGGTCCGGGAGGACGACGGTCCCGTGGAGGGGATCCTGACGGAGCGGGACATCCTCCGCATCGTGCAGCGGGATCCGGAGGGGTTCGCAGGCTCACCGGTGAGCGAGCACATGACCCGCGACGTGATCTGCGCGGTGCCGACGGACGACCTGGACTACGCGATGAACGTGATGACGGAGAACCGCTTCCGTCGCGTCCCCGTGATGGACGGGGACGACCTGGCGGGGATCATCTCGATCGGGGACATCGTCAAGGCGTTGAAGTCGGAGACGGAGTACGAGGTCCGCATGCTGCGGAAGTACATCGGGTCGATGTAGGGCTCAGTCCGGCGGCCCGTCCCGCTCCCCCTTCTTCGGCCGCTTCTTCCGCCCCTCCTGCCGCTCGCGCTTCTTCCTCTCCCGCTCGGCGCGCTGCTCT